>JAGCUZ010000027.1 GCA_017962615.1 Bacteroidales bacterium
AGCGCTAACCGTGACGCGCTGTCATACGAAGTATCCTACGGCCCTGAGGGCACCACGCCCGAGCAGGGCACTAAGGTACAGCTCGGCACCTCAATGGTGTGCCTCGACAGCCTCGAGCCCGGACGCCGCTATGTGGCCTATGTGCGTGCGCACTGCGCCGATAACGCCAAGAGTCCTTGGACCGAAGGCGTATACTTCCGCATGCCTACAGGCAACTCTATCGATGATGCCTCGCTGGCGAGCCGCTTCACGGAGGTGATGCCCAACCCCGCCACCACGCAGGCCACGGTGATTAGCAGTTTCACCATCAACAGGATAGAGGTGTACACCGCCGCAGGGCAGCACGTGCTCACCACCGAGCCCAAAGCCAACGCCGCCGCCCTCGACCTCTCGACCCTCTCGGCAGGCACTTACCTGCTGCGCATACAGACCTCGGCCGGCGACACCGCCAAGAAGCTGGTGGTGCAATAGCCCACTGCAAGCTTGACGAGCGTGGTAAGCCCCGCGAGCTTGACGAGCGAACGCCCCTCCAACCGAGGTCTTGTCGCGTACCTAAAGGCACGCATTTTCATGCAAACCAAGTAGCCAGCCAGTTCATTGGCTGGCTACCTTTGTCATGCCACGCCGCGGCATTTACTATCGGATTTTGCACTCCAAACTTGCGTATATTGTAAAGTTTTTGTATCTTTGCAATTGAAATATAGAAGAAATGAATGCCATAAAAGTAATATTATCCGCTGAGGCTCATAGATTTGTAATCGAGCTATCGGCAGATGTCCGAGAGAAAATAGATGAAAATATCAGACGAGTAGAAAAAGGTATCATAGACAGATCATTATTCAAAAAACTAAAAGGTACGGAAATATGGGAGTTACGAACACAATACGAAGGTATGGCGTACCGCATATTGGCATTTTGGGATAAACGGCAACGCTCGTTGGTCATAGCCACACACGGCTTTGTTAAAAAAACACAGAAAACGCCACAAAAGGAAATTGCAAAGGCGGAAAGAATAATGCAAGAATACAATAACTCAAAAAAGTAACGGATATGGAGTTCATAACATTTGAAGAACATCTGGACCAGTCGCTCGGCAAAATAGGCACTCCACGCCGCGACAGGTTCGAGGCTCGGATGAAGGCCGAGGAGGAGGCATGGAAACTTGGCGAGTTGGTAAAAGAGAACCGCAAGAAACAGAAACTGACCCAGAAACAGCTCGGTGAACGTGTGGGAGTGGGTGAGGCACAGATTTCAAGGATTGAGAGTGGGAGAGCCTCCACCTTTACCACCATCAGCCGTGTGTTCAAGGCTCTTGGTGCCAAGACTGCCAGCATCGACTTCGGCGAGTTTGGCCGTGTAGCATTGTGGTAGCGGTACAGCACACTTTTGTCATGCCACGCCGGCATTTTTCTAGTGCATTATGAAGCGGTTTAGCAAATCATGCCGGCGACACCGCCAAACGCCTCGTGGTGCAATAGCCGAATCCGACACCTACGGCATCACCATACGTAATATAACAGCCCCAACGGGGCTGACCCTCAATAACCCCGCACAAGCCCGTCAGGGCGCAGTGTGGGGTTAATACGATATAGTACACATGCGTTTCGGAGAAACGCGCCCTCATTACAGCAGTTCTGTGCTGGCGGTGTCTGTCTCGTTATTCAGTCGGATTACCGACACATGACGACATATATTAGTTGCCTCGGACTATCTCAGGCTCGGTTCGAGGGCGCGTGCCGCTGGCACGCATATAGAGGTAGATATCACCATACCCCACACTGCGCTTCGCTTGTGCGGGGTTATTGAGAGCGCGTGCATCCTGCACGCAAAACGGCGTTTTGCGGTTTTTGCACCAAAATCGGGCGTAGTATCGTTGTAACACATTCACATCAAATTAGTTACCAGCCACTTTCAAGTCGCGCACAAAACGCGACAAAACCCCGATTTTTGGTATATAGAACGTAAATCGTAAGTATATAGTTGATAAGGAGTTGGTGGGACCAACTCTTTACCATCTCTATACCTTCTCTATATGTACCCTATATTTCGACTGGAAAGCTATGCTTTTGGGGCAAAAAACTGGGTCTGTTTTACCTTAGAATTTTGAACTCTCATGGCACGGATGGCATGGTTCAAGTTCTAATATGGCATAGGACTGGCGTGCAGGATGCACGCGCTTTCAATAACCCCGCACAAGCAGAGCGCAGTGTGGGGCTGGGTGATATCCTCCTAAATATGCGTGCCAGCGGCACGCGCCCTCTAACTGAGCCTGAGATAGTCTGGATGCGACTAATGTATGTCGTCATGTGCCGGTACACAAACTGCCTACCTTATAAAGAGATTGCGCCATCTATACGAGCTGCTGTAACGAGGGCGTCAAATTCTCAGCTTCGCTATCGAAAAAGCCACAGGCTTTTTCTTCACTCCGAAACGCATGTGTACTATAGCGGATTACCCCACACTGCGCCCTATCGGGCTTGTGCGGGGTTACTGAGAGTCAGCCCCACTGGGGCTGTTAAAACCAGACAGACATAAAGAAATAATCGTTGGTTACTCACGGCGGAGGGGTGACAACTGTCGGCCAAGTTACGGAAAAATCGCATTTCGTTTCCGGGGCGAAGGCTCAAATTGCCACAAATCGTCCATAAAACAATTAATGGTAATTGGGTGATAATTCGTGTTATAGATATATTTTATTATAATATGGCGGCTGTTTCAGGAAATTTATGTAAATTTGCAAGTTGAAACCGCCGGTAAACGTCAGAAGAAAACGCACTCGCCATGAACGCCATGCAACGCAAATACCCCATTGGAATACAAACCTTTGAACGTCTTATAGAGGAAAACTACATCTATGTGGACAAGACCGACTTGGTGTGGAAACTCACCCACGCCTCGCCTTTTATTTTCCTCAGCCGCCCCAGGAGGTTCGGCAAATCGCTCCTCACGACGACCCTGAAATCGTACTTCAGGGGCGACCGCCGACTGTTCGAAGGGCTTAAAATAATGGAGCTGGAGCAGGACTGGAAGAGCTACCCGGTGCTACACCTCGACATGAGCACCTGCAAGGGGCAGGAGTCGCCGCAGATGCTGCAACGCGCCCTGCTGTTCAACCTGCGCGAGCTGTGCAGGGAATACGGCGCAGACTGCGAGGGGCTGACGCCGGGGCAGTGCCTGAAGGAGCTGATAACGCAGTCGGCCATGCAGAGCGGCGGCAAGACCGTGGTCCTCATCGACGAATACGACGCCCCGCTGCTGGAGGTGATGCACGAGCAGGAGAACCTCGACGGGATGCGCAAGGTGATGCAGGAGTTCTACCAGCCGCTGAAGGCCTGCGAGGGGGTGATTCAGTTCTGTTTCCTCACGGGAATAACCAAGTTCAGCCAACTGAGCATATTCTCGACGCTCAACAACATAATGAACATATCGATGATGCCGGAGTACTCGGCTTTATGCGGCATCACCGAGAGCGAGCTGACCGGCGTGCTGAACGACGACATCGACATGCTGGCCGAGGCCCACGGATGCAGCCACGACGAGATGCACGCCATGCTGAAACGCCAGTATGACGGCTACCGGTTCACCAAGAACTCGGAAGAGATATACAACCCCTACAGCCTGATGAACTGCTTCTACCAGAAGGACATAAAGAACTACTGGTTCGAGAGCGGCACGCCGCCGTTCCTCTTCCACCAGATGCGCCGCTTCGGCACTGACATCACCAAGATGGACGAGATCGTGGCGGCCGAGAGCGACTTCTACCTCCCAACCGAGAACCTGACCGACGCGAAGCCTCTGCTGTATCAGGCGGGTTACCTTACCATCAAGGACTACGACCGCGACGCGGACGCCTACCGCCTGTGCATACCCAACCAGGAGGTACGCATAGGCCTCGCCAAAGGGCTGACGCCCTTTTACACGGGTTTGCAAAGCGGCGACGTGCAGCTGGGCTGCGCCTACAAGATATGGAAAGCGCTCAAGGACGGCGACATCGACCTGTCGCTGCGCGAGCTGAAGGCTTTCCTTGCCGGGGTGCCCTACGTGGAAGGCTTCAAGGAGAAGCTTGCCGACGCCGCCACCAAGGAGGGTTTTTACGAGTACACTTTCTACCTAATCCTCTCGATGCTAAACGTGTACGTGCAGACGCAGGTGAAGTGCCGCACGGGACGCATCGACATGATGGTACACACCACAGAAGCTGTATACCTGTTTGAATTCAAGGTTAAAAGCACCGCCCGCGCGGCTCTGGAACAGATAGAGGACAAAGGCTATGCCGACATGCTTGCCACCGACGGCCGCAAGGTTGTGAAGGTGGGCGTGAACTTCGACATAGAGAATTGGACCATCGAGGACTGGGCCGTAGCAGACAACGGCAAGAAATAAGCAATCACCATGCGTATCAGAAGGCTGTTATTGATTCTGGGCATCGGGGTGCTGGCGGGATGCGCGGCGAGGCAGAGCGGGGAGGCGTGCACGCCGACGGAGCCGGACTATGGCGACAGCTCGCAGTGGTACATTGTCGACCTCGGGGCGAAGGTGGACGTGTTCTACATCGTGTCGACCGAGACCGGCGACTACAGCGCGGGCGGCAGGGTGTACCACTATGCCGACACGTACAACGACACCGTGCGGCGGCTGCTGGAGGGCGAGATGGCGGGCATCGACCACATGCTGGCGGGCGGACTGAACTACTACTCGCCTTACTACCGTCAGTGCACCATGGAGACCTTCGCGGCGGACAGCCTCGTCAGCAGCCGCATGCCGCTGGCCTACGGCGACGTGCGCAAGGCCTTCGGCCACTACCTGCGGCATTACAATCAGGGGCGGCCGTTCGTGCTTGCGGGCTTCAGCCAGGGCGCCATGGCCGTGGTGGACCTGCTCAAGACCATGGACGACAGCACCTACAGCCGCCTGGCAGCGGCCTACGTGATTGGCTACAAGGTGACCGACGACGACCTTAGAGGCTCGCGCCACATAATACCTGCGCACGACAGCGCCGACCTGGGGGTGACGGTGTGCTACAACTCGGTGCGCGACAACGGCTGCGCCATAGCGCTGCTGAGCGAGGGCAACCGCGTGGCTATCAACCCCGTAAACTGGCGCACCGACGCTACGCCCGCCACCATAGTGGAGCACAGGCACGGCGACACGCTCAGCGTGAAGCTCGACACCGCCTCGCTGCTGCTCCTCGTGGACGGCTACCGGAGCGACGACTACATGCTGCCGCTCATAGGTTGCGAAGGGAACTACCACTGCCTCGACATAACCATTTACAGAGACTGCCTGCGCCGCAACATAGCCCTCAGGGCCAGCCGCATAGCTGACGGGCGATGATTTTTTACCATAACGGCACAATAATATTTAAATATATTTGTTATCAAAGTAATAAATAGGCTTACCAACCCATGAATAAAGAAAGGACAACATTGAAAAAGAGATGGTTACTCTCTGCTTTGCTTCTGGCACTCGTTGCCGTTGCAGGATGCAGCAAAGAGGTGAAATACAACATATCGGGACGCATACCGAGCGGCCTTGACGTACAGACCATTTACCTCGTCGACCCCCTGACCCAGTCGCCCATCGACTCGACCATGGTGGCCGCCGACAGCACCTTCAGGCTGCAGGGCACGGTGAGCGAGCCGATGATTGCCATAGTGGCCGCCAAAGAGATGCCGCAGCTGCAGTGGGTGCTCATAGTGGAGAAGGGCAAGATAGTGCTCGACGAGACCGACTGCTCGGTGAAGGGCTCGAAGCAGAACGACGAATACGCGGCCTTCGAGAAGTCGATATACGACCTGTACCAGACCAATCCCCAGGAACTTGAGGACAAGATGCCCGCCATGGCCGAGGATTTCATCCTTGAGCACCGCAACGACCTCAACGGCGTGAGGGTGTTGCACTTCGCCGTTGCCAGCGGCATGATTGACGAAGAGCGGTTCATGAAGATATACGACGAGTGCGGCGACTTTGTGCAGCAGCACGAGATAGTGTCGTCGGTGCGCCAGATGATTGAGGCTCAGAACGCCAGCAACGTGGGCAACAAGTTTATCGACCTGAGCGGCACCTGCGACGGCAAGGCTGTGCGGCTGAGCGACTTTGCCGGCCAGGGCGACTGGGTGCTGCTCGACTTCTGGGCAAGCTGGTGCCGCCCCTGCCGCGAGGAGATGCCATACATCAAGAAAGCCCTGGAGCAGTACGGCAGCAAAGGGCTGAAGGTGGTTGGCGTGGCCGTGAGCGACAAGAGCGAGGCCACCAAGGCGGCCATGGCCGAGCTGGGCATAACATGGCCCGTGATTGTCGACACCGACGTGCAGGAGATCAGCGGCGCGTGGGGCTTCAACTCAATACCGCAGATATTCCTCATCGACCCCACCGGAACCATAGTCGCCAAGGAACTCTCGGGCGACAGCATACTCGAAACCATCAGCAAGATGCTGTTATGACCAATGTTGACACGTTGATATAATCGAACAGATTAACGGACAAACATATCAACAGATAAACGTATCCACATATCAACATATCAACGGATAAACATATCAACAGAAAAACAGACTACCAATGGAAAACTTCATAGTATCGGCTCGTAAATACAGGCCCTCCACGTTCCGCAGCGTGGTGGGTCAGCAGCACATAACCTCGACGCTACAGAACGCCATACTGAACAACCAGCTGGCGCATGCGTTCCTCTTCTGCGGACCGCGCGGCGTTGGCAAGACCACCTGTGCACGCCTGCTGGCCGAGGCCATCAACTGCACCAACCTCTCGGCCGAGGGCGAGCCGTGCCACGAGTGCGAGTCGTGCCGCAGCTTCGACAACGGCACGTCGATGAACATCTTCGAGCTCGACGCCGCCAGCAACAACTCGGTCGAAGACATACGCTCGCTCGTAGAGCAGATGCGCGTGCCGCCGCAGACGGGCCGCTACAAGGTGTACATCATCGACGAGGTGCACATGCTCTCGATCTCGGCCTTCAACGCGCTGCTCAAGTCGCTCGAAGAGCCGCCGTCGTTCGTGAAGTTCATCCTCGCCACCACCGAGAAGCACAAGGTGATACCCACCATACTGAGCCGCTGCCAGGTGTTCGACTTCCACCGCATACAGGCCACCGACATTGCCAACCACCTGGCCTACGTGGCGCAGAGCGAAGGCATACAGGCCGAGCCCGAGGCGCTCAACGTCATAGCGCAGAAAGCCGAAGGCGGACTGCGAGACGCCCTCTCGACCTTCGACCAGATGGCCAACTTCACCAGCCGCAACATAACCTACAAGGAGGTTATCAGCAACCTCAACATACTCGACGCCGACTATTTCTTCCGCATCATCGACTACGCACGCCGCGCCGACCTGGCCAACACGCTGCTCTGCTACGAAGAGATTGTCAACAAAGGCTTCGACGGCCAGCACTTCATCACCGGCCTCACCAAGCATATACGCAACCTGCTTGTAAGCCTCGACCCGTCGACCCTATGCCTGCTCGACACCAGCGACAGCACACGCCAGCGCTACGGCGAACAGGCCGTGACCTGCGGGGTGCAGCTGCTTATGCGCTACCTTAACATAGCCGCCGACTTTGAATACCGCTACCGCGAAGCCAACACCAAACGGCTCTTCGTGGAGGTGGCGCTGACCAAGCTGGTGGCGCAGACCACCCCCGCCGCACCTGCGGCCGCGCCGCCGAGCACGGCAGCGCCCAAGCCAACCGGAACTGCGTCCGCCCCGGGCTCCGACCCCGCGGCGGCGCAAAACCATAGGCTTAGCTAGACCGCCAAAAAGCGAAACATATGGCCCCGATGCCGATGCCACAACACCGGCGACCCTGAGCAAGGAGACAGCACAGGAGAAGACGGCTAATGCCGCAGCCGACAGCGCCTCGCCCGTCGCCATACCGGTAAACATCGGCGGCACGGTGTCGATCAAGATGAACGAGGCCGCGCCCGTACCCAAGAGCGCCCCGAAGAAAGAGGCCGTAGAGCTGACGCAGGAACTGCTCGACGACCTGTGGCAGCGCATGATGCATGAGGTGAGTCTGGGCGACGAACTCGGCAAGCTGCTGAACGGCCAGCACCCGACGCTGTCGGACGAGGGCGTGATAGAGTTCGAGACCGACGACATATACTACGAGAAGAACCTCCGCAACGTGCACCTGCCCATGCTCAAGTTCCTGCGCGAGGAGACTGGTCGCCCGCTGCTCGACTACAAGATAAGGCTGCGACAGTCGACCACCGTAACCCAGCCCTACCTCGCACACGAGAAGTTCGACAAGATGCGCGAGGAGAACCCCGCCATCGTCAAGCTCCGCAAGATATTCAACAACATTGACATGTAGGGGAATTAAAAATTAATAATTAATAATTAACATTTAAAAATGAAAATCGCGCAAGCCACTTAGCTCTTAGAACTAAAAACTTAGAACTAAAATAGACGCGTCAGCCACTTAAAACTAATAACTAATAACTTAGAACTAAAAATGTGGTCCCTGTTCATCTTCATCGGTCTGCTGATATTCTGCGCACACGTGTTTGCAGCCGTCTTCAGCCGTCAACGCATCCCCGACGTGCTGCTGCTTCTGGGCATCGGCATCGTGGTGGGACCCGTGCTGCACTGGGTCGACCCCAATGAACTGGGCACCATAGGCTCCGCTCTTGCATCTATCACACTGCTTTTCATCCTCTTCGACAGCGGCGTCGACATGAGCCTCGACGCCATACGCCGCTACTGGAAAGGCATGGTCGAGGTGACGCTGCTATCCTTCGTGCTGTCGTGGACCGCCACGTTCATCATAGGCACACAGGCTATAGGGATGGAGTGGCAGGCCGCCGCCCTGCTGGGCACCATAGTGTCGGGCACCGCCGCCGCCATCGTCATACCCCTCGTGAGGCAGATGAAAGCCAGCGAGGGCACACGCACCGTCCTCACCCTCGAGTCGGCCCTGTCGGGCGTGCTCTGCATCGTCCTCACCATCTGCATCATCGACGGTATGCGCATGGGCGGCATCAGCGCAGGCAGGATGATAGGGCGCGTGCTGGCGTCGATGCTCATGGCCGTCATCATAGGCTGCACCGGCGGCATCATCTGGGCCGGACTCCTCGACCGCGTGCGCAAGCTGCAGAACTCCATGTTCCTTACGCCCGCCTTCGTCTTCATCCTCTACGGCATCGCCGAGGCGCTGGGCTACAGCGGCCCAGTCACCGCGCTGGCCTTCGGCATAGTGCTCGGCAACACCGAGTACTTCGAGCTGTCGTTCCTCAAGAAGCTCAGGCACGGCAACATGCGCCAGCTCGAGGCACAGGAGAAGAGCTTCTTCAAGGAGCTGGTCTTCGTGCTTAAGACCTTCTTCTTCGTATACATAGGCATCTCCATGCCGTTCAACAACTCGCGCGCCCTGCTCTACGGCCTTATGGTAGCCGCCGGCATCGCCGCCGTGAGGTTTGTGCTTGTGATGATCGTGGGACGCAAGAACACGCGCACCGACCGCATCATCGTAGGCATCATGAGCCCCAAGGGACTCGTGTCGGCCATCCTTGCCTCCATACCCGAGCAAATCAACAACGCCATGGGCTACTGCGTGATACCTGGCGCCACGACTATAAAATACACCACCTACTCGGTCATCTTCTTCAGCATAATAATAACCTCGCTGCTCGTCCTCAGCACCCGCAAAGACCTTATCATAACGCCTACGGATGCTCAAAGCAATGAAGCGGCCGACAGCGAGACACCCTCAACCCTGCCAACCACCAATGACCCTCAACTTTGAAAAATACGACGGAGCAGGCAACGACTTCGTCCTCATCGACCTCCGCACCGACCCTGTAGAGCTCAGCCAGGAGCAGATAGCGCGTATATGCCACCGCCGCTTCGGCGTGGGTGCCGACGGACTCATGACGCTGAGCCACAGCGACAGCCACGACTTCGAGATGCGCTACTACAACAGCGACGGAGGCCTGGGCTCCATGTGCGGCAACGGAGGCCGCTGCATTGCCATGTTCGCCCACCGGCTTGGGCTCTCCAACGCCGACGGAGGCCGCCCCGTGCTACGCTTCATCGGCTACGACGGCCCCCACGAAGCCCGTGTGCTCATGTGGGACGAGGACAGCGCCATAGGGCTTGTAGAGCTCGGCATGCGCGACGTGGAGGGCAACGAGGTGAAGAGATGCCTCGACGGGTGGTTCCTCGACACCGGCTCGCCGCACTACGTGCAGCGCGTCGCCGACCTCGAGCACTTCCCCGTGGTCGAAGAGGGGCGCCGCCTACGCTACGACACCGAGCACTTCCCGCAAGGCACCAACGTCGACTTCATCGAAGACCTGCCCGACGGCACGCTCATGGTACGCACCTACGAACGCGGCGTGGAAGACGAGACCTGGTCGTGCGGCACAGGCGTCACCGCCTGCGCCATAGTGAGCGGCAACGGCCGCATAAAGACCCGCGGAGGCGACTTCCGCGTCAGCTTCGACAGCACCGGCACAGCCTTCCGCAACGTCCGCATCACCGGCCCCGTCTCATTCAACTTCAAGGGAACGATAACAATTTAAGTTTTAAGTTCTATCGCATCTATCACATCTATCGCATCTATATAGCCTTAAGACCTTAGAACTATCATGGACCTTTTCAGCAGCATCGACACCGAACCCGCGCGCAAGCGCATCGCCGAGCTCTCCGAGCTCATCGACAAGTACAACCACGAATACTACATGAACGACACGTCGCTCATCAGCGACTACGAATTCGATGCCCTGCTGCGCGAGCTTATCGCCCTAGAACAGCAATACCCCGAGCTGGCGCTCCCGACGTCGCCTACCCGCCGTGTTGGCGGCGAGGTGAACAAAAGCTTCAGGCAGGTCACACACCGCTTCCCCATGCTCTCGCTCGGCAACACCTACTCCATCGAGGAAATCACCGAGTTCGAGTCCCGTACACGCAAGCTGCTGGGCGACACACCGTTCTCGTACACCTGCGAGCTGAAGTACGACGGCGTGGCCATCGGCATCACCTACAAGCACGGCAACATGGTGCAGGCCGTCACACGCGGCAACGGCAGCGTGGGCGACGACATCACCGCCAACGCCCGCACCATACGCACCATACCCCTCAAGCTGCAAGGCGTCTACCCCGACGACTTCGAGGTGCGCGGCGAGGTGGTATACCCCTTCGACGCCTTCGAGGCCTTCAACCGGCAGCGCGAGGCCGACGGCGAAGAGCCTTTCGCCAACCCCCGCAACGCCGCCAGCGGCAGCCTCAAGCTGCAGGACTCCAGCGAATGCGCCAAGCGCAAGCTGCAGTTCTGCATGTACTTCATGATGCTGCCCGACGCCGAGCACGACACTAGCGACACCTACACGCGCGACCTCCTCTACGGAGAGCTGCAGACCCACTCGGGCCGCATCGCGGCAGCACGCCAGATGGGCTTCAAGGTGCAGCCCTACTTTAAGGAATGCCGCGACATCGACGAGATAAAGCAGTTCATCGACTACTGGGACCACGAGCGCTGGAACCTCCCCTACGCCATCGACGGCATCGTCATAAAGGTCAACCAGGTGGAGCTGTGGGACCGGCTGGGAACCACCGCCAAGTCGCCCCGTTGGGCGATAGCCTACAAGTTCAAGGCCGAGCGCGTCAGCACACCTCTGCAGGAGATAACCTTCCAAGTGGGGCGCACCGGCATAGTCACCCCGGTGGCCAACATGGAGCCCGTGTGGCTTGCCGGCACCACCGTGCGGCGCGCCACGCTCGTCAACGAAGACTTCATCCGCAACCTCGACATACGCACCGGCGACCACCTGCTCGTCGAGAAAGGCGGCGAGATAATACCCAAGATTGTCGGCGTCGACATGGAGCAGCGTAAGCCCGGAGCCGAGCCCGTGCCTTTCGCCACGCACTGCCCCGTGTGCGGAAGCCGCCTCGTGCGTGCCGACGGCGAAGCCAGCCACTACTGTCCCAACCAGGACGGCTGCCGTCCGCAGCAGCTGGGCCGCCTCGAGCTCTTCGTGTCGCGCAAAGCCATGAACATCGAGAGCCTCGGCCCCGAGCGGCTCGAGATGCTCTTCGACCACGGCCTCGTGAGCAACGTTGCCGACCTCTACGACCTCACCGCCCAGCAACTCATAGGACTGGGCGCCGAGCAGTCGGCCACCATTCAGGCCAAGAGTGCCGACAACATCATCAAAGCCATCGAGCAGTCGCGCGAGGTGCCTTTCGAGAGGGTGCTCTACGCCCTCGGCATCAGGTATGTAGGCGAAGTGGGAGCCAAGAAACTGGCACGCCACTTCAGGAATATCGACGCCCTGGCACAGGCCAGCGTCGAGGAGCTTGCCGCCGTGGAGGACATCGGCGACACCACGGCCAAGAGCATCTACGACTACATGCACCGCAACGAGCACCTCGCCATAATAGCACGGCTCAAAGCCGCAGGGCTCCACATGGAGGCCGTCATACAGCAAAGCGGCAGCCAGCTGGAAGGCCTGACTTTCGTGGTGAGCGGCGTATTCAGCCAGTTCTCGCGCGAAGAGATAAAGGCGCACATCGAGCAGCACGGCGGCAAGGTCAGCGGCAGCATCAGCGGCAAGACGAGCTACGTGCTGGCAGGCGAGAAGATGGGCCCCGAGAAGCTCAAGAAAGCCGAAAGCCTCGGCATACCCGTCATCAGCGAAACCGACTACCTGGCGATGCTCTCATGAGGCGACTTGTCATCCTAACACTGAGCCTCGCAGCCCTGTTCACGTCGCACGCCCAGCTGGCCCTCGACCGACAGTCGCGCCAGTGGACTGTCTCGGCAACGGCGGGCTACACCATACCCAACGCGGCCAAATGGAAGTACGTGGGCGGCTTCGGCGGCGGACTCGACTGCGCCGTCCGTTGGCGCACCGACGGCTCTATGGAATGGCACCGCCTGTGGCACATGCCAAGCATGGGCCTGCGCGCCAACTGGAACCATCAGCCCGGCGGCATTGCAGGCGAACGCTTCGGCCTTGCGGCATTCCTGCAAAGCCCCATACCGTTGAACCTTACCGACAACAATATGTTGGCTTTGGAATTAGACTTCGGCCTCTCGGCTTACACCAAGCCCTACGAGCTGACGCACGCCCCCCTAAACGAGCATATCGGCTCATACCACAACTGCCTAATACAGGCCGGACTCACCTACACCCACAGCATCGCCGCAGGCGGCCTCGTATGCGCCCTCAAGATAGTGCACACCTCCAACGGCTACCTTATGCGCCCCAACCAAGGCCTCAACTACCTGCAAGGCGAGGTAGGCTGGCAGCTGCCATCCACGGGAGCACAGCAGAGAACAGAGGCCTCCGGTGAGCCAACATATCAACATATAAACATATCAACAGATAAACAGATAAACAGATCAACATATCAACATATCAACGTATCAACAGAACACCATAAGCGCCACCTCTGGTTCCTCTCCTACGCCCCCGGCGTGGTGCAGCCGCGCTACACGGGCTCCAAGCATCAGTACTACTACGCCCACACCGCCGAGGCGGGCTGGGCCTACGCCTTGTCGCCACGCCTGCTTGCCGGTGCGGCGGCCGACCTAATGTACAACTTCAGCCACGACGAGCTCATAGAGTTCAACCACGACCCCTACCCCCTGCCCTTCTACGGCGGCGTCTCGCTCTTTGCCGAGCCCCTGTGGGGTCCGCTCTCCCTAAGACTTGCCTTGGGCTGCTACCTGCTCAAGTCGCAGCAGCCAGCCAACGAGCTCTACAACCGCGCAGGCCTCTTCTACCAGCTACCGTGCCACGGCAAGGCAAAACCATACATCGGCGTGGCCATGAAGAACCACGCCGCACACATCGACTACGTCGAATGGCACTTCGGCGTCAGGTTATAACGAAGGGATAAACTCGGCCGTGGTATTCCTCGGCTCTTTCCTTATCTTGGCAAAGGCATACTGCATCTTCAGACCCATGCGCATGTGGCTCAGGGTGGTGACCTCGTCAGTCTGCATCAGCGAGTTGTACACAGTGCCGTTGTTGGTACGCTCAAACATATTGTAGCCGCCAGGCACCTCTACCTTGTTGAACGAATGCTCGAAATAGTAGGCAACCACCAAGCGGTGCTTCTCGCTTATAGGCAGCAGGCAGCCAATCTCGAACATACCGTCCACAAACATAGGATTCACAAAGTTGTTGCTGCCGCCCAGCTTGTACAGCGTGTTGGTGGCCGTCACCTTGCCGCAGGTCTCCATATACATAGGCTCGTCGAGCGTCACGCCGACACCCGTCAGTTCGGGACCCATGCACAGGTCGTACTCCTTCCAGTCCTCCTTGGTCTTGAGCGACACCGGCAGTATCAGGTCGACACCGGCACGCACAAAGACGCTCTTGTGGCGGTATATATATTCAATAGGTACATTGAAATACCAGAAATCATAATCCTCCTTGAAGGTAGGCACCTTGGCGGTAAGCTGCACCGGCACGTCGTTCACCACGCCGAGGCCGTTGGTCATAGGCATAGTGCCCGAGCCAAGCAGCGACGCATCCTTCAGATAGAACACGCCGCCCGCGTGCGAGATGTCCAGACCTATCAGGAAACCGCTTCTTGAATGCTTGAAATAACTAAGTATCTCGAAGCCGAACGAGGCGTCGATACCGTTGTTGAGGTCGTACGCGCAGTCCTTGTTAATCAGGAAGCCACCCTTGCTGACGCGGCCGGCCACGGTGAAGTAAGAGCGCTGCGCCGACATCGTCAGCACCGCCGCCAAGAGGGAAAATATTACGATTGCTTTTTTCATGACTATTCTTTACGTTGATATGTTTAATGTTGATACGTGGATATGTTTATATGTTGTTCGCGTCAGCCACTTAAAACTAAATAGTTGCGTCAGCCACTTAAAACTTAAAACTAATAACTTATAACTGACTAGTACACCACTATTTTCTTCACAACGTTCTTATGTCCGGCCGTGGCCATGCGCACCATGTATACGCCGGCGGGCAGGTCCATCCTGACGGTCTGCGAGCCCTGCACGGCCGTAAACTTGCGGCACAGGCGTCCGTTGGCGTCGAATATGCACACATCGGCCTGCGTGGCGTTGTCGTCGAGCGTCAGCGTCAGCTCCGAGCCCTCCCTCACGGGGTTGGGCCACAGCGTCAGCACCGGCTCGCCAAGCAGCGACTTCGAGGCGGCGAAGCACATCGTGTCCGATGCCATCCAGTCGCCCTTCACCGAGTTCAGTGCCACCTCCACGTAGTAGCAGCCCGACAGCGGTTCGCCGTCGGCGGGAATGTAATAATCCTTGTCCTGGCCGGCAATCAGCGCGCCGTCCTTGTACCAGCGGTAGCCGAAGAAGTCGACCTTCTCGCCGCCGTCGGCGTAGTGGTTCACCACCAGCATGCGGTTGTTGTAGTTGAGCAGCTGCACCGTGGGCACCCAGTGCACCACCGTGGTATCCTCGCCCCAAGCATGGGTGGTGTCGATAATCAGCAGGTGGATGGTCACCACGCTGTCGCAGCCCATCGCGTTCACCGTGTGGTAGTCGTAGTCGCCGCTCTCGGTGTAGGTGCTGTCGCCGTACTGGTAAGGTTCGTTGGCAATGAGGTAGAAATGGCCTCTGCCGCCGTGCATCACCGTGACTCTTATCACATCGGTCGAGTCGCAGTTCTCGCTGTTAGCCATGAAACGCTGGCTGTACAGTCCCGAGGCGGTGTAGACGCGTCCGCGCCACACCAGGCTATCGCACACCGTGGTGTCGTACTCGGCCGTCGAGTGGTGGCCAATCACCACGTGCAGGTTCACCAGGCTGTCGCAGCCGTCGGCCGTGAAGCCCAGGCGCACCGTGGTGTCGACGCTGTGCGTGAAGCGGTAGCCGTGCCACAGCACGTTCTCGCAATGCGCAATGCTCGTGTCCCTCTGGCTGCCGTGTATGACGGTGAGGTGCAGCGTGTCGGCGCTGGCGCAGCCGTTGGCTGCCGTGTAATGACGCACAGTGCTTATGCTGGCAGTGTAGTTGGAGTCATTCCAGGTATAGCTGTCGCACGCCGTCAGCGTGTTGCTGTTGTGCGTGCCGTGGTTTATCGTAAGATGCAGCGTGTCGGTGCTCAGGCAGCCATACTCGTTCGAGTAAAGGCGCACGTAGTCGTCGGTCGACGACAGCACCGCACCGTTCCATGCGTAGCTCTCGCAGGCCGTCACACGGCTGCTGCCGTGGCTGCTCTGGAACAGCGTGAGGCGCAGCGTGTCGCGGTCCACGCAGCCCGATGCCAGCGTCACCCTCACGTACAGGCCCGACTCGTTGTACAGCGAGTCGCCCCAGAAGCGCATACTGTCGCAGGCGCTCCTCTCGGTGTAGCTGTGGTTGGTGTTGCGTATCGTCAGGTGCAGCGTGTCGTACAACGAGCAGCCGCGCGTCGACGTGGTGTTGGGTTTCAGGTACACGCCCGAGGTGGTCAGCGTGGCGCGGCCGAAGCGGTAGCTGTCGCAAGCCGTCACCGTGTTGTTCGTACCCTGTTCCACGGCCAGACGCAGGGTGACGATGCTGTCGCACGCACCCACCGTGATAGTGTCAACATACTGTCCCGCCCGGCGCAGCTCTTTGCCGCCGAAGTTGTACGACCCGCCCGGGCACATAGTGTCGTAAACCGTCTGGGTTTTAGGCAGGCAAGGCGTCGATTGAGCCTGCGCCATGGTGGCAAAAGCCGCCAGCGACACGATAAAAGTGATAATATTTTTCTTCATCAAATTATAATTTTTTCTATTAAAACATGCAAATTCAACCTCTTACACACAATTCACCCTTGCGCATACAATGTGCAAAGATAAAAAATATTTATAAATAAATATAAAAAAAGTGCCGCCGCCCCTCAAAAAGTCACAACTTTATAATCTTGTGCTTATAGATGTTGTTCTCTGCAAACAGGGTGAGGAGGTAGATGCCCGGGGCGAGGGCCGAGAGGTCGAGGCTGCCGTCGGAGAAGGGTGCGTCGACCTGCTGGCCGAGGGCGGAGAAGAGCTCCACCCTGTCGATGCGGTGGCCGTCGAGGGCTATGTGGAGCACCTCCTTGGCGGGGTTGGGAAAGAGGTGCAGGCCGTCGGCCAGGGCGGGGGCTATGCCGGCGCTGTACACGTCGAGCTGCTTGCTCACGGGCGTTGCGGGACGGTAGCGCCTGTTGCCCGCCTGCGAGGCCGTGACCACGGCATGGCCGGGGGCCACGAGGTGGAGTGTTGTGCCGTCGACATAGGCCACCGAGGTGTCGCTGCAGGTGTAGCTTACGGGGAGGCCGCTGCTGCTTACGGCGGTGAGCCCCACTGAGCCTGCCGCCTCGGAGAATATCATCGTCTGGTTCCAGTATATGGTCTGCGACGGCCTGTTGTCGTGGTACACGTAGGGCGTCATAAACGACGTGTCGACATACTGCGCTATATATGCCCTGCTGTTGCCGTTGCCCGGAACTGTGATATTGCCGAATGTGGCTGTTTCGTGCACAACGCCGGTAAGATAGACAATGCTGTCGACCACCAAGGGGGCGTAAGTCCTATCTCGGTAGTTGCGCACGTTGTAGTGTGTAAACGCTATCTCGTGGCCTTCGTAGTCCCAGATTGCAAACCCCCTTTCAGTGGCACCTTGGGGGGCTGTGGTTGTTGTGCCCAAGAACTCCACTCTATAGAAATGTAATTGAGAAAACACTCTGTTGTTTTTTGCTGCAACACCCGAAAGCGCTGCATGATGTCCAGGCACTACGGCATACGACAGAAGCCTGAGACTGTCCCTGTCCACACGTAACCAATAGCCTCCGAAGTCAGACAAATAGAGTGTGTCATTGCCGTATTTTACAACAGATGCATTCGAAATGGTGCCTGTAAAAAAAACCGAGTTGGTTTCTTCGTCTATATGAACGTACTGTATTATCAAAGAATGATCCGTCGGATGAACAGGGTTTATGGCTTCAAACTGAACTATATCGGTGGCATACAGGTCGGAATTATACCTTAGCACAAACACTCTGTCCAAGATGGAATCACCTATGCGAAGCGAGTTACTGTTGGCAATAGGCATATTTGAAGGCATATTGCTTCCATATATAGCTAAATACAAGTTGTTATGGCAATCAATCTCCAAATCAAAAGTTTCAAAAGAAGGTATGCGTCGATAAAGGTTTATTGAGTCAAGCAGATATACAGAGCCCAAGAGGCTATCGAAGTGTGGAGAAAACTTCATTATCTGATAGTTCCATGAGCATGTGGCGGGACCGTAATCAATATTGTGTATCAGCGAGTGCCTGCCGTCGACCACAATCTTCAGAGCCCCCAGGTTGCAACTGTCAATAGAAAGCATGTTGTAGGTATTAGGGCCGCTACTAGGCAAAGGAACATCGTCATTAGACCTGCGAAGAAGATAGATATTGCCTTCGCCGTCGACCTTGAACCGTTCGCTGGATAATACCTTGAGCGTAAATAAAACGTGGGAACTCTGTGTGTTTGGAGGCGTCCAGCCACTCATATTGCACGTTATCTCAAGGCCTGTGGTGTCTATATAGCCCACGTCGATGATGTGCTGTTCCAGCACGTTGCCGTCGTGGTCGAAGGTTATAAAGGCATTTGATGGGACGTTGCCGAAAATGCTGTCG
>JAGCUZ010000004.1 GCA_017962615.1 Bacteroidales bacterium
GAGCGGGGCAGGATAGGGGGCGTGGGGGCTATATCTCGCCTTGCTGGAGGCGGATGCTCTCGCTGTGTATCTTCTCGAAGAGGGCTTTGACGAACTCCTCGTCGAGGCCGAGGTGGCGGGCCTGCTCCAGCTTGCTGCTGAGCACGGCGTTCCACCGCTGCGGCTGGAACACGGCCATGTTGTGCTGCCGCTTGACGGCGGCGATGTCTCGCGCCAGGTCCATGCGTTGCGCGAGGAGCCGCAGCAGCTCGCCGTCGACGCTGTCGATGCGGCTGCGCAGGAGGGTGAGGCCGTCGGGGTTCTCGTCGTGGCTGCGCCGCTTGAGCTGGTCGAGCATCTGTGCGAACAGTGCCGGCGAGAGCTGCTGGTCGGGGTCGGTGAGGGCCTGCGTGGGCTCGGGGTGCACCTCGACCATGAGGCCGTCGAAGTGCAGGTCGAGGGCGGTCTGCGCTATGTGGCGCACCAGGTCGCGGCGCCCTGTTATGTGGCTGGGGTCGCAGAAGAGCGGTATGTCGGGGCAGGAGCGTTTGAACTCGATTGGCAGCTCCCAAAGGGGTGCGTTGCGGTAGGTGCGCTCGCCGTACTGCGCGAAGCCGCGGTGGACGGCGGCGAGGCTTTCGACGCCTGCGGCGCGGAGCCGCTCGACGGCACCGAGCCACAGCTTGATGTCAGGACTTGAGGGGTTCTTTACCATGACGGCGAGGGCGGTGCCGCGCAGGGCGTTGGCCAGCTCGTCGACCATGAAGGGGTTGCCGGTGGTGCGGGCTCCTATCCACACGGTGCCGATGCCGTGGCGCAGGCACTGCTCGACGTGCATGGGCGTGGCCACCTCGCAGCAGAAGGGGGGCAGGTGGGTGAGTCCTTCGTCGGCCAAGCGGCGCACAGCGCTGTCGATGACGGGGAAGGCGTCGACGCCCATGCCCTGGAAACCGCCCGGACGGGTGCGCGGCTTCCAGATGCCGCAGCGTATCATGTCGACCTCGGCAATGGCGGCGAGGCGGCGCGTCACCGAGGTGAACTGGGCTTCGCTCTCGATGCTGCAGGGTCCTGCTATGATGAACGGTGAATGGCTGGTTGTGAATGGGTTGCTCATGGTTGTCGAGGCTTCGTGACGGTGGTAATCCGTGTGCAAAGTTACACTTTTTTGGCGTAACGGAGAATAATATTTTCAGAATGCCACATACTATAATCGCGCGGCGTGCGTTTGTTTAATATTATTAGATATTGTCATACCGATGAAAATAAGATTCAAAAGACTGCAGAACTGGCTGCTTATGGGCCTGATGGGGCTGCTGGGCTTCACGGGCTGCCGCAGTGCCAAGGAGGCCACCGAAGCCACGGTGCCCGACGACGGTACGGCCAAGGAGCGGCCGCGTAACGAGGTGATGCTGATGTACGGCGCCATACCGCGCGACTTCTCCGACAAGGACGCGGTGAAGTCCGAGGACCTGCGCGACAAGATAGACACCACGATGCGCGGACGCAAGGAGATTCCCGTGATGTACGGCGTGCCTACGGTGAACTACGTGCTGAAAGGGCGCGTGGTAGACGCCAAAGGCGCTCCGGTGAAGGGTGCGCAGGTGGTGCTGCTCAACAACAACGTGGACATAGAGCCCGGCAACATGCCGCAGACGGATTATGTGCGGAACTACGTGCGCCGCTCGTCGGACACCACGGCTGACGACGGCACGTTCCGCTGCGCCACCACCGACATGCCGGAGCGCGACATGCGGGTGCTGGTGCGCGACATCGACGGCGCCAAGAACGGCACCATCAAGGAGAGCATGGTCGAGGTGTCGTACAAGGACGCCAAGGTCGAAGGCGAACGCCGCGGCATGCTTATCGGCACCGCCGAGAAAGAGGTGACGGTGACCGTGGATGTGAAGAAATAAAGGAGGAAGCGTGGCCGACAACGGGAAAGGGAAGAGCGTCGACGTGGAGCGGCTGTCGCTGAGGCAGCGCGCCGGGCTGGAGCTGTTCAGGAAGGTGCGCCACAACAGCGCTGAGATTCACCAGCTGCGGTCGCTCTTCTGGGAGTGCACGCTGCGCTGCAACATGAACTGCCGCCACTGCGGCAGCGACTGTCGCCAGCTGTCGGGTACCAAGGATATGCCTGCGGCCGATTTCCTGAAGGTTATCGACAATATCACGCCGCATGTGGACCCGCACAAGACCTTCATCATCTTCACCGGCGGCGAGGTGCTGCTGCGTCCCGACATCGAAGAGGTGGGGCTGGAGCTGTACCGGCGCGAGTTCCCGTGGGGCATGGTGACCAACGGCTACCTGCTCGACGAGCGGCGGCTCGACAGCCTGATGCGCAGCGGCATACACAGCATCACCGTGAGCCTCGACGGCTTCGAGGACGACCACAACTGGATACGTCAGAACGGCGAGAGCTTCAAGCGGGCGTCGCACGCCATAGGGCTGCTGGCCAAGGAGCACGAGCTGCTGTGGGACGTGGTGACATGCGTCAACCCGCGCAACATCGACAGCATGGAGCGGTTCAAGGACTACCTGGTGTCTCTGGGTGTGCGCTACTGGCGCGTCTTCACCATATTCCCCATGGGCAGGGCGGCGCAGAACCCCGACCTGCAGCTGAGCGACGAGCAGTTTAAGATGGTCTTCGACTTCATAGCGCGGCTGCGCCGCGAGGAGGCCGAGGGACGCTCGCCCATACACGTGAACTACGGCTGCGAGGGCTTCGTGGGCGGCTACGAGGGCAAGGTGCGCGACCACTTCTTCTTCTGCCGCGCAGGGTTGGAGGTGGCGTCGGTGCTGGCCGACGGCTCCATATCGGGATGCACCTCGATACGGTCCAACTTCCACCAGGGCAACATCTACAAGGACGACTTCTGGGAGGTGTGGCAGACGCGTTTCGAGAAATACCGCGACCGCGGCTGGACCAAGAAAGGGCAGTGCGACGGCTGCAAGTTCTTCCGCTACTGCGAAGGCAGCGGCATGCACCTCTACGACGACAACGAGGAGCTGCTGTTCTGCCACTACCTAAGACTGAAACACTAAACCATATATAGATATGAAAACCAGGGTATTATTCGGATTGGTGCTGCTCGCGCTGCTGCCTTTGGTGCAGGCCTGCACGAAGGACAACAACCTGATGGGCGGCGAATGGGTGAACGAGGCGAACGAAGAGACGCTGTCGTTCGAGACCAAGGTGGCCGGGGTGTACAGCTACATAGCGTACGCCGGCATCACGGGCGAACGCACCAACGCGTTGTCGCGGTTCACCTACAGGTACAACGGCGAGTCGGAGGGCGAGGTGCACTTGGAGAACCTTATACAAGGATGCATCATCTCGTCGCCCACGCTGTCGTTCACGGTAAGCGGCAACGAGCTGCGCCTGCACGAGAGCGACGACAGGGACGTCGTCTTTGTCAGGAAATAGTGTTATTCCACCACCTTTGCGCTGCCGCTGAAGGTGCACAGCTCTGCGGCTATAGCGTTAAGGTTGTGGAAGCGGCTGTAGTCACTCTCGGGTGGCACGCCAGCCACGGGCTGCATCTGGTCTAAGTTCCACGGAGCGAGGATTAGTAGGCTGCCGTTGGCACAAGCCTCGAAACGTCTCCGCTCAGGTTTCCAATAGCGACCTATCGGCTCCTTCTGTAGATGAATGAGAGGGTAGCCTTTTTCCAGGCACTCGTTCTTGGTTATCATTTCGCCACGAGAGATGCCGGGAGTCACTATGACGGTACCGCCGCCAAGGACGGCGGCAATCCACTCGTCTCGTTGGCTGGCGTAGTCAGCGGTGATCTCATAGGGCTCACCTGTGGCCGGATGTCTGCGATGACAATACACTTGCACTTTGTTTGCCCAACGCAGCAAGAACAGGTTGCCGAAGGCCCCGTAGCTTCTGTCTCCCACCAGTATGTGGAGGCAGCGTTGCATAAAGTCGGGCAAGCGTCGGCGCAGTAAGGCACGGCGGGGATTGTCGCGCACATAAGCTATCATTGCCGCGCGGTGGCGTTCATCAAGGCACACGGTGTCGTCGTAACTGTCGTCAAAAAGCGGACGTTGGTCCCTGCCGACCAGTGCGTAGTACTCTTGTCTCTGTATCTTGGAGAGATTGCGCACGAGGGAACCTTCGGTAGGATGCGCCGCGGTTTTCTCGAGTAACCAGCTGGGCATGTTGTCGCCTGCGACCGATATCGGTCGCAGGCTCGAAGAAAGAAGCCCTTGTCGTTCCTGCCACACCTTGGTGCAATGAGCTTTGAAGGCCTGTAATATGTCGCCGAGGCTCCATTGCATCGGGTCAAGTACCTCGATGACACCGTGGAAATGGTCGGGCATACACACACTGGCATGTACCACCACACGGTTGCCATGAGCCTCCTGTCGCACAGGTATCTGTTCCCATGCCCTTAGCACCTCCTCGCCAAGAGGCGACAGATGCAACGCGGCATTGTCGAGGCTGCCGAGTAGTGGCAACCGCTCTCTCACCACCAGCGTTACGAGATACACGCCGCGACCGTAGTAGTCGTGACCGGGATTGCGTGGACGATAAGAGCCTGTTGTCATTGCTTTGTTTTATGAGTTAAAAACGTCAGAAACAGGTGTATATTGTGCGCCTGTTCAAAAAATATTCAGTCGTTTCGCATAAAAGTCGTAATTTTGCAAATCCTTTTTTGTACAAAAACACACAGAATAATGACCAAACTCAGTGTCAACATCAATAAGGTTGCGACGCTCCGCAACGCGCGTGGCGGCAATGTGCCCGACGTGTTGCGGTTCGCCGTCGACTGCGAGCGCTTCGGCGCACAAGGCATCACTGTGCACCCCCGTCCCGACGAGCGTCACATACGCTACGCCGACGCCATCGCCATCAAACCTCTAATCTCAACAGAGTTCAACATCGAGGGCAACCCCAAGGGCATAGCCAAGAGCAAACCCTACAGCTTCATTGATTTAGTCAAGGAGATACGCCCCGCGCAGGTCACCCTCGTGCCCGATGCCGAAGGGGTGCTCACCTCCAACGCAGGCTGGAACACGGTGAAGAACCAAGACTATCTAAAAGACGTTGTTAAAGAGTTCAAAGCCTGCGGCATACGCGTCAGCATCTTCATCGATGCCGACCGGCAGATGATAGAGCAGGCCGCCCGCACCGGTACCGACCGTGTAGAACTCTACACCGAGAGCTACGCCTCCAACTATGCCAAAGGCCGCGAGGCGGCGATAAAGCCTTTCGTCGAAGCCGCCCAGGTTGCCCGCGACTGCGGTCTGGGGCTCAACGCCGGACACGACCTATCGCTCGAAAACCTCACCTATTTCAATCAGCAAATACCTTGGCTCGACGAGGTTTCGATAGGCCATGCCATCATCTCCGACGCCCTCTACCTCGGCATCGAAGAGACCATACACCGCTATCTGCGCTGCCTTGAGTAGCGCACTCGGCACGGGCAGCCCGTATCAGAGATTAAATTCTTTGCGGATGGCGTCGACCATGTCGAGCTTTTCCCAGCCGAAGAACTGCACCTTTTTCTGCTGCGGGCGGCCGTTCTTGTAGATGGTGACCTCGGCCTCGTAGGGGTCGCGGCCCATGTGACCGTAGGCGGCGGTGGGGCGGAAGATGGGGTTCTTGAGGCCGAAGCGCTCTACGATGGCGTAGGGACGCAGGTCGAAGAGCTTGAGCACGCGGGCGGCAATCCTGCCGTCGGACTTCTTGATCTTGGCGGTGCCGTAGGTGTTGACGTAAAGTCCTACGGGCTCGGCCACGCCGATGGCATAGGCCACCTGCACGAGGACTTCGTCGCAGAGGCCTGCAGCTACGAGGTTCTTAGCGATGTGGCGCGCTGCGTAGGCTGCCGAACGGTCGACCTTGGAGCAGTCTTTGCCGCTGAAGGCTCC
>JAGCUZ010000028.1 GCA_017962615.1 Bacteroidales bacterium
CACCCTGAAAAAAACAAATTTTTCATAAAGAGTAAGTATATAGTTGATAAGGAGTTGGTCCGACCAACTCCTTATGTACTCCTTATATTCTATAAATGTACTATTTATTAGAGCTGGGAGGTGGTGACGTGTGCGGGGTTGCTATATCAGGTATGGTTTTAGGGCGCGTACCTCCGGCACGCTGTGCATTAGGGGTGCTTAGACCCCAGACTGCGCTACGCTTGTCAGGGGTACTAAGAGCGCGTGCCGCTGGCACGCATGAGAAACATACAGCAAAGGCAACATTGTCGCGTACCGATTGGTACGCAGAGATGGGGTATTGCGTGAGGGAGACGGCCTTGGCGGGACCTGAGTGGTTACTTAGAACTTGTTTTGCATCCAGATGGCGAAGAAGTAGTCGCTGATGCGGTGGAAGCCGTCGACGGTGGCGAGAAATCCTTTTTCGTCGATGCCTTTGAAGGCGGACTGGACGGAGCTGGCGCTATCGAGGGCATATTTTTTGATGAAGGCTGCCGATGTGACGGATTTCACTGTGCCCTCTTTTGCAATGGCTTGCAGCAGCAGTTTCTGGCGCGGCGGGAGCAGGGAGAGCTGCGATATATAGACTCCTTCCTGCACGTCGATGATGTTCTGAAGGGCTGGCTCGATGCTTGTTGGTGTGCAGGTGTCGCCCTCGGTGGTGAGTGCAAATAGCTCGTTCATCATCATCTGCAGGTACCAGGTGGTGCCGTCGAAATTATCGTAAACTTGATGTACAACGTTCTTGTCGAGGTGTTTGCCGTATTGAGAAAAGAGTCGGCAGGCGAAGTCGGCGTACACATCCCTGTCGAGCGGTGGCAAGTTCATCGGCTGGGCGCTTTGGTAGAAAGGCCTCGCTTTGGAGTGGAACATCTGGCTGACAGTGTGTTGCTTGCTGCCGCTGAAGATAAACGTGGTGTTGGTGCAGCTTTGTATCTTGCCGCGTAGCAGTGCCTCGACACGTTTTTCCTGAAATTCGGCAATCTGCTGGAACTCGTCGAAGGCAACGAGGCAGGGCTTGTCGGCCGATTCGAGGTAGGAGAAGATCTCATCCAGAGTGGTTTCGGGGTTCTCGATGGCGCCGATTCCTAAGTCAAAGGTGGGCTCGCCGGTGACTGTGTTAATCTTGAAGCCTGGCCGCAGTGATTTGATAATCTGAAAGAAACCGTCCCAGTACTGGGCTTTTCGTGATTTCAAGCGTTCGAACACCTCTTTGCCTAAGATGTAGCACATCTCTTGCAGCGTGGAGGTTGCGTAGATGTCGATGAAGAAGGTGTGGTAGCGGTCGGCGATTTCCTGTTGCTGGAATAAATGGTGTATAAGTCCTGTCTTGCCCATCCTGCGGGGCGACACCAATACAACGTTACGTCCATTCTCAATCTGCTTGACAAGGAATGCCGTTTCCTCTTTCCGGTCACAAAACAACTCGTTCGGAATACTCTTTGAAACGATAAAAGGATTGTTTAATCTGCTGGTATTCAATGGTTAATATTTTATTATGATTATAATTATTGCTTTTATAATAATTGCAAAGATAATAAAACTTTTTGACATGGAGGAGGATTGGCGGATATTTCGGCCTTATTTGTTTAGGTCGAAGTGTATCTTACAGTTGGGGAGCCATTCTTGGAACTGCCGTTTCTGCTCGTCGGTGAAGCGTTCGGAGGAGGGCTGTCGGGTTTCGATGTGCAGCTCTTGCAGCTTGGTGAGGTTCTTTATCTCTTCGGGCAGGTCGTTCAGCTTCGGGTTGAAGCTTACGTCGAGGTACATCAGGTTGGTGAGCTCGCCTATCTCTTTGGGGAGTGACGTCAGTTTATTGAAGTTCAGGATAAGTATGCGCAGGTTCTTCAGCTTGCCGATCTCGGGGCCTATGTGCTTCAGGCCGTTGGTGGAGAGGCTTATCTCGTCGAGCGTCGTCAGCTCGGCAAGCACCGGTGGGAATGTGTCGATGTGGTTGCCAAGCAGATTGATGGACTCAATCCTGTCGAGGCAGGCCAGTTTGGAGGGTAGATGTGTAAGGCCTTGGTCGGCCACGTCGATGCTCAGTACGTCGTGGCTGTGCTTGATGGCTGTCTTGAGGTCGGTGTATTCTTCGTATCCGCGGTTTTTGCGTATGTAGTCCCAATGGCTTTTGCCGAAGACAACCTCGACATAGAAGTTGTGCTCGATGCCGGTTGCCAGCTCTCTGCGTCGGCCTTGCAGCTGTTTGCCGTCGGCGCTCTGCGTACCGCTCCACACGAAGGCCACGCTGTCGTTGACAAACTCGCCGATGGCGAAGGTGAGGTCGCTGTTGAGCCGTCCGCCCATGCGGTACACCACGCTGGGGGTCTCGTCGTTGTGGTAGCTGCAGATAAGCGATGAGTCAAGCAGTCGCATCATGTTTATGGTGATGTTCTGCCGGCTGCCGTCGTTGGTCACATAATAGCCTTCGTATGAGTAGGTGGGGCAGAAGCCGTAGTTGTTGGGTGCCCGTTTGCCCTTTGTCGAGGAGGCGCATCCTGCCGTCAGGCATGCCGCAGCCACGAGCAGGAGCAGCGCAGGGGTGGTCGTGCGTGTATGCATGGTTATTGCTGTTTTGCTTGTTTGCGGCGGTCGTGGTACTCGGCGGTGGCGGTGAAGAAGGCGTCGCCCGAGGAGTTGAGGGCGGTCTCGACGCTGTCTTGCACCACGCCGACGATGAAGCCTATGGCGACGGCCTGCATGGCCACGTCGGCGGGGATGCCGAAGAAGGAACATGCCATGGGAATGAGGAGCAGCGAGCCGCCTGCCACGCCCGAGGCGCCGCAGGCTCCGAGGGTGGCTATGACGCCGAGGAAGAGGGCCGAGGCGAAGCTCACGTCGACGCCCACGGTGTGGGCCACCGCCAGGGCGAAGACGGTGATGGTGACTGCTGCGCCGTCCATGTTGATGGTGGCGCCCAGGGGGATGCTGACGGAGTAGAAGTCTTCTTCGAGTCCCAGCTTGCGGCAGAGTGCCATGTTGATGGGTATGTTGGCGGCCGACGAGCGTGTGAAGAATGCCTGCAGTCCGCTCTCCTTGAGGCAGGTGAACAGGAGCGGGTAGGGATTACGGCGCAGCAGAATGAAGGCTATGAGGGGGTTGAAGACGAGGGCGTTGGTAAGCATGCAGCCCACCAGCAGCAGGAGGAGGTGGCCGTAGGTGGTGAACACGGACAGGCCGCTCTCGCTCACGGTGGAGTACACCAGTCCCAGTATGCCGAAGGGGGCGAACTGTATGACCCACCGCACCACTTTGGTGACCACGGCCGAGAGGTCGTGCACCACGTCGACGGTGGCTCTGGAGGCCATGGTCTTCAGCGACAGGCCTATGACGATGCTCCAGAAGAGTATGGCTATGTAGTTGGCGTTGGCTATGGCTGCTATGGGGTTGGCCACCATGGAGGTGAGCAGGTTGGCGAACACGTCGCCCAGCGAGCCCGCCGTTGCCTCGACGACGGCCGTCTGGTCCAGCTCGAGGGTGACGGGGAAGAGAAAGCTGCCCACCACGGCGCATACGGCGGCGATGAAGGTGGAGAGCATGTAGATGGCTATGAGCGACGAGAAGCGTCGGCCGAGCCCTTTGCCGGCTTTGGCCACCGACGATATCACCAGCACGGCCACCAGCACCGGCGCTATGCCTTTCAGCGCGCTGACAAAGATGCGGCCCAGTATGGCCACACCTGTCCATTGCGGGGCGGCAAGGCCTATGGCGGCGCCTATCAGCAGGCCGACGAATATCCTGAGCATCAAGCTTACGCTTGTGTATTTCTTCAGTAAAGACTTAATGATAGTCATGGCTGTGGCGTTGAGTTTTCGCAGGCGAGGCGGGCTTCCTCAAGCAGAGCCTTGTCGGCGTTGAGGAGGGTGGCGATGCGGAGAGCCTCGTGGGGCACATGGTCGCCATCGTCGGGCTGCAGCGAGTAGTCGATGAAGCGGTTGATGCTCTGCGGTGTGATGGGTATGTTGTCCATATCCTCCACGAAGCCTTTCACGCGCAGACGGCGGCAGTCGACGTGCAGCTGGCTGTAGTGTGTGGTTATCAGAGCCATCCCGTTGCCCGTTGCCAGGAGGCGGCAGAGGGCTTGCACTATGGCGCGGCCTTCTATGGGGTTGGTGGTGCGTGCGGGCTCGTCGATGAGGATGAGGAGGCGTTCGCTGCGCGACCGTTGCAGGATGTGGCTTATTTGCCCTATCTCGGAGGCGAAGGAGGAGAGGCCGTTCATCTCGTCCTGCGCGTCGCCTATGGAGGTCTCGACGTCGTCGACGGGCACAACCTGCGCCTCGTCGGCAGGCACGTAGAAGCCGTATTGCGCCATGAGCTGTGCCGTGGCGACGGTCTTGAGCAGCACCGTCTTGCCCGCCATGTTGGCGCCGGTTATAAGGGTGAGGCCGCTCCGCAGCTCGATGTCGACGGGCTGGTAGCGCAGCCCCAGCTCCTCGTTGCGAGCCTTGAGACGGGGGTTGTAGAGTCCTTTGTATGCGGTGCCTTCGTCGGGCCCGGCGAGGGTGGGGCGGCATAGGTGCCACCGCGTGGAGAGCTCGGCCTTGGCCAGCAGCACGTCGAGGTAGGCAAGGCGTTGCAGAGCTTTGTCCATGACGGCGGCGTGGGGCTGCAGCAGGTCGCACAGCCTTGTGATGACCTCGCGCTGCAGCTGCTCGTGCCGTGCCATGAGGGAGGCCAGCTCTTCGGGGCGGTCTTGCGCGGCCTTCATGGCGCGCCGCAGCCCTGGCAGGTCGGGGTGGTAGCTGTCGTATATGTAGAAATGAGGCACCTGCGTGCCGTCGGGGTCTAGTATGCCGAACGGCTCGTGAAGGTCGGGCAGGCCGAGTATGCCGTTGAACGGGTCGCCTATCTCGCTGGCGGCCTTGGCGGCGGTGAGGGCAAGGTGGGCGAACTTCTTAATCTCGAAGAGGTCCACCTCGGTAAGTACCTGATGTGCCGCCAGGGATGTGAGGGTGTTCTGTATGTCGTGCAGCTGCATGAGGCAGTGGCGCAGGTCGATGACGGGCTTGCGGCACCTGTCGTCGGCCAGCAGGGCGATTGCCTGCGCGGTGTTGTCGTATTCCTCGTTGAGGGCGCCGGCGTCGGCCAGCATGGGTTGGTGCAGCAGCATGCGGCGGCCTGCCGACGACATCAGCTCGAGCTGCTCGGTTACGTATTGCAAGCCTTGCGATATGGGTAGTCTTTCTTTAAGCATTGTCCTATTCTTTTACTGGCCAAACTATCTTGACGGCCTTGTGACGGCCCACCTTTATGATGTAAGCACCGCGTGCCGGCAGCGGTATCACGGTGCGCTGCGGTGCCGACAGGCGGCGGTACAGGCAGCGTCCCTGCAGGTCGTAGAGCAGCAGGGGCTCCCCCGCAGCACCCTCTACCACGACATGCCCGTCGGCAGTGACCACGAGGCGGTGCGCCGGGGCGTCGGCACCCTCAATGCCGTCGGGGTGCAGGTACACGGTGTCGTGAATCACCAGCGTGTCGATATACACGGTGTCGTGTATCAGGAAGGTGTCGATATAGACGGTGTCGTAGAAGTAGATGCTGTCGAATATGTAGCCAACGATGGTAGTGGTGTCGTGTATGGTGTCGCGCACGAAGAGGGTGTCGTGCACCGCCACCGCCGTGGTGTCGTGCAGCGGCACGTATATGGTGTCGTGTAGCAGGCGAAGCACCGTGTCGTGCAGCACGGTGACGTTGCTGTTGGAGAAGTAGGCAGTTATTGTTGTGTCGGTGCTCACCACTATGCGGCGCGGGTTGTCGTGCACGAAGTCGCTCCAGCCCGAGAAGATCATCTGCCGGCGTGCTATGGCGGCGATGGTCACGGTGTCGCCCAGCGTGTAGACGCCGCTGCCGATGGTGGTTCCCAAGGTGTTGTCGCTCGAGAGGATGGTGAAGCGCCGCGCCACGTTGAAGGTGTCGGGCATGGTGGCTTCGCTGATGTTCTGGAAGAGGCTCCAGCCCACGGCAGTACGGTAGGCCGCGCTGCTGCCCGTGGGCACCACCAGGGTGGCCGAGGCGGTGGGGACGTTGTCGAAGACGCTGGCATTGCGTATGGTGGGTGGGACGGCCGCCTGTGCCACTATGCGCGTGAGGTGCTGGCATCCTGCAAAGGCGTTGGTGGCTATGCTGTCGAGGGTGGTGGGCAGGTAGGCGTAGTTGAGCATGGAGCAGTTGCGGAAGGCGAGGGAGCCTATCACGCATACCCCTTCGGGCAGGTGGACGGCGGTAATCTGCGAGCAGCCGTAGAAGCAGCGCATGGCCAGCGCCCGCACGGTATAGGTGGTATTGTTGTAGGTCACCGTGGCCGGGATGACGACGCTGCCCGTCAAGGTAGTGCTGTAGCCTTCGGCGGGTGCAGTAACCTCTACATAGTTCGACGTGGACGATACGGTGGTGTAGTGCAGCATGTGCCCCGACGGCGACAAGGCGCTGAACTCTATGGCGCCCGAAAGCTTGAATATCGTCAGGGTAATCAGCAGTGGTATTAGTCGTTTCATCAGTGAGTTGGTTGTTGATAGGTTGGATGTTGATAGGTTGATATGTTGTAAGGCGTCAGCCACTTATAACTTAAAACTTAGAACTTATAACTTATAAATTACATTGCATTACGTCGTATACCGGTGTGCCGGTGGCTGAGGCCAGGGTCTCGCAGGCGGCGCGGCTGTCGAGGCGGTAGCCCTGCGGCGAGGTGGGGTTGAAGCTTATTGCCAGCAGGTTGCTGCGTTGCAGCACCAGCAGTTTGCCGCCTTTGCGCTGGAAGGAGGCCAGGGTGTCGGGCGAGATGAACAGCTTGGTGAAGTCGCGCACTATCAGCGTGGTGGGTCTACTGTGGGCCGTCAGCAGCTTCAGCAGTCTGTCGCTGGCTGCTCCTGCCGAGAAGAAGGTGTCGCCATAGGCGAAGAGCTCTTTGTCGCTGCCCACGAGGAAGGCCGAGGCTATGTGCAGGTCGTGCGCCACCCCGTCGTTGTCGAGTGCCCACAGTCCTGAGTCTATGTTGTTTAGGGTGGCCTTGGTATCCTCGGGCACTTCGGGCAGGTTTATCAGTCGCTGCACGAAGCGGGTCTTGGATACCAGCTGCTGCAGGTTGGGCGACACCGCCGCGCCGGTGGCGAGGATGAGGGCGTCGGTCACCGTTGGCGAGGCCAGGCTGAGGCGCGAGAGGGCGCCGTCGACGATGGTCAGGTCGATGCCCGCCGCCTGCTGGGCGCTTATGAGCCGTTGCAGCCCCTCGGTGGTGGAGGGCCCCGACAGCAGTATCTTGCCCCGCGCCACCACGTCGGCGGTGACGAGGCGGCCCAGCGCGGTGCGCCGCTCGTCGACGTTGACGATTCTCGACACCAGCTGGCGGCCAAGGTAGTGCTTCTCGGAGGTTACGAAGCGCATGCCGTCGTAGAGGGTGATTTCGGGCTTGGCGGTGGCGTACACGCTGTCGGTTTGCTCACCGTCGACACCTATCGAGGTGACAGTTATGCTCGGACCCGACATCGTAGACAGACGTTTCAGCAAATAGTTCAGACACACTGTCTTCCCAGTGTTTTTCTCGAGCCCCACTATCGACAGGCTACGCTGTTTTATGACATCATTTACAAACGGCATTGCTGTGCAAAGTTACGAAATATTCTTCATATCTCAATATTTTTTTGTATATTTGCATTTCACGACATTATTATATCAATAACTAAAATTCACATAATAAGATGATTACAAAATTAGATGACCTCTTGGAATTGGTGAAAACCAAGGGCAAGAAAAGACTTGTGGCAGCCTATGCCAACGATTCTCACACAATAGGTGCAGTCAGTATGGCTGTCGACAAAGGCATCGTTGATGCAATCCTCGTGGGCGACATCGACACCATCAAGAAGGTGTGCGCCGAAGAGAATATCGACGTGAACAAGTTCGAGCTGGTGCAGGAAGCCGACGAGACCAAGGCCGGCGTGCGTGCCGTTGAGCTCATCAACGAAGGCCGCGGCGACGTGCTGATGAAAGGCCTCCTCTCGACCGACAAATACATGCGTGCCATCCTCAACAAGGAGAAAGGCCTCATGCCCGGCAAGAAGAACGACATGCTCACCCACATGGCTGTGTTCCAGGTGCCTAAATATCACAAGCTCCTCGTGTGCAGCGACGTGGCCATCGTGCCGGCTCCCGACATGAAACAGAAACAGCAGATACTTAGCTATCTTATCAGCACAGCCAAGAGCCTCGAGATAGCCAAGCCCAAGGTGGCCTTGCTTGCCGCCACCGAGCAGGTGTCGACGGGTATGCCAGCCTGTGTTGAGGCTGCCATCATCAGCAAGATGGGCGACCGCGGTCAGATAAAGGGTGCCGTGCTCGACGGTCCGCTGGCACTCGACGTGGCTATCGACAAAGAGAGCGCGCAGACCAAGAAGGTCGGCGGCGAGGTGGCCGGCGATGCCGACTGCCTGCTGTTCCCCAACATCGAGAGCGGCAACGTGTTCTACAAGGCCTGCACCAAGTTTGCCGGCGCCGAACTGGCTTGTATGGTGGTGGGAGCCAAGGTGCCCTGCGTCCTCACAAGCCGTGGCGACAGCATCAACACCAAGCTCTACAGCATCGCTCTTGCAGCACTGAACACCAAGTAAATCCTCACTTAAAGGCAGGCGGCATTTGCCGCCTGCCTTTGTTTCTACATCCTTATGGACAAATACTTTGAAGAACTGCCTATCGCCATCACCGTGTGTGACACCGAAGGCAACATTCTCGACATGAACACCCGTTCGGCCGATGTGAACAGCCACGGCAACAAAATCATCGGCAACAACCTCTTCGACTGTCATCCCGAGCGTGCCGCCAAGATACTGCGCGACCTCCTCGACAATCAGAAGACCAACGCCTACACCATCGAGAAAAACGGCGTAAAGAAACTAATCTATCAGGTGCCTTGGTATTCCGAGGGCGTCTTCGGTGGGCTCATCGAGTTCTCTATCGAGCTGCCGCCCGAAATGCCGCATTTCATAAGACAACCCAAGCAGTAGGGCACCGTATAAACCGGCTCCAGGGAACACGTCGCCCTCAGGCGGCGGCTCCGCAGGAGCGTTAGACATCCAGTAATCAAATGAAACACCTTTTGCTTCTTGCCATACTAATGGCCTTTGCTGTCGGTGTACGGGCGCAAGGCCGCATCTCGGGCAAAGTAATTGATGCTTCCACCGCTGAACCAGTGGAATACGCAACCGTGTCGATACTCAACGTAAACGACTCGGCGCTGGTCAACGGTGCAGTAACCTCGGGCAACGGCTCTTTCACGGTCAACGTGCCGTACGGCCGCTACCTCGTCAGAATCTCGTTCATGGGCTTTGCCACCTATTTCCATCCCTCGGTGGCTGCGGTCAGCGAGACGCGTCCCACGCTGAACATAGGCAAGGTGAAGCTGTCGCAGAGCGCCACGATGCTGCAGGCCGCCGTGGTCTCGGCCGAACGTTCCATGGTTGAATATCAGCTCGACAAACGTGTCATAAACGTCGACAAAAACATAGTGACAGGTGGCGGCACCGCCACCGACATACTCGAGAACGTGCCGTCGGTGGCCATCGACAACGACGGCAACGTCACCCTGCGCGGCTCCACCAACGTCAAGGTGCTTATCGACGGCCGCCCCTACGAACTCCTCAGCAGCGACCTCGAGTCGCTCCTGGAGCAGATACCCGCCAGCTCGGTCGAGAACGTCGAGGTCATCACCAACCCCTCGGCCAAGTACGACCCCGAGGGCATGAGCGGCATCATCAACATAAAGCTAAAGGACAAGTCGAAAGGTGCCCTGGGCCTCAACGGCACCGTGAGCCTCAACGCCGGCACCCCGCTGCCCTTCATGATTCCCGACTTCATGCCGCAGGTCATCCCCACCACCATGGGCACCGTCAATCTCAACTACACAACCCCCAAGTACAACATATTCTTCAACGCCGACGCAGGCCAGCGCAGCCGCGCCAACGTGGCCAACAGCCGCATACAGCGCAAGCGCAACGGCACGGTAATCTCTGACGACACCCTCAGCTCGGGCTCCGTCAACACCCATTACATGGGCAGCTTCAAGGTGGGCGGCGAATATTATTTCAACGACAAGAACTCGCTCCTCGTGGCCTACCAGTTCAGGGTTGGCAACCGCCGCAAGGAGAGCCAGGTCGATGCCACCGACCTCCTCGGCAACGGCCTCCTCGACTACCACCAGGCCGACACCAACAACACCTATCGCATCAACCATAACATCAACCTGCTTTACACCAAGAAGTTCAGCCGCAAGGACCAGCTGCTCACCTTCGACATAACCCATTCCACGCGCCACGCCTGGAGCAGCGGCTGGCAGGAGCAGACCTACTTTGGCGACGCCCTGTGGGACAACTACTACCTGCGCACCAGCGAGACCGACCGTCACCACCCCAACACCGACATAAGGCTCAACTACACGCACCCCTTCGCCAACGGCTGGCGCCTCGAGACCGGCTACGAGGGACAGATTGTCTCAACCGAGCAGGACTACAACTACTGGTACTTAACCTACGACACCCTCCACAACCTCAACAAGGTGCGCGACGATAACTCCTCCACCCACTTTATCTCCTATCAGAACATCCATGCCGTATACGCCACCTTTGGCGGCTCGATATTCAAGAACTGCACCGCCCAGGCGGGTCTGCGCGGCGAGTACTCCAACATAGGCGGCCGCGACGAGAACCACCCGGCCACCAAGCCCATAGACAAAGAATACTGGCAGCTCTATCCCACGCTGCACCTCTCCTACGAGATTAACAAAGACCAGAGCGTGCAGCTGAGCTACAGCCGTCGTGTGCGCCGTCCGCGCATGTGGGACATCAACCCCTACATCGACGTGCGCGAGGGGCGCGAGATGTCGTTCGGCAACCCCGGCCTCGCACCCGAGTTCACCAACGCCTTCGAGTGTTCCTACAACCTCGGCGTGGGCAAGTCGAACATCTTCGTGTCGGCTTACTACCGCCAGACCGACAGCATGATGACGCGCTACGGCTTCGTGTGGGATGCCGCCTCGGTGGCCTACTACTCGCCGTGGATGAACTACGACTCCGAGTACGACGGCTACTGGGCTTCCACATGGCAGAACCTCAACAAGGGGCGCAACTACGGCCTCGAGCTTATCGTCGACCACCAACTTGCCAAATGGTGGAAGGTCAACGTCAGCGTCAACCTCTACGAGAGCATGATCGAGGGCTCCGAGCTCCTTGGCGGCGGCGACACCAGCGCCTTCCGCGCCAGCGGCAAGCTCAACTCCTACATGACGCTGCCCCACGACTGGACCATCCAGTTCTCGGGCCAGTACCGGGCTCCTTTCTTCGACCTTCAGACCGATATCCTCGCCTCCTACTGGTTCGACCTGGCCGTCAAGAAAGACCTCTGGCAGAAACGCGCCACCCTCAACCTGCGCATAGGCGACGTGTTCTGCACCGGCGGCTTCGGCCATATCACCGACAGTCCGCAGCTCTACCGCACCGTCCACGCGCGGCGCCTCTCGCCCACTGTCACCCTGGGCTTCTCCTACAAGATTAACAACGGCCTCAAGTCGACACGCCGCAGCAACGGCGACGACGACGAGGGTGGCGGCAACGGCTATGGCGACTACTAAGCCGCAGATATTCGACGCGGTGCGGCGGCGCTACGTGGCCTGCACCCCCGAGGAGGAGGTGCGCCAGGCTACGATACAGTATCTGCACACTCATCTGCACTACCCCCTCGAGCTCATGCAGGTGGAGGGCTCCATAACGCTGGCAGGCCTCACCAAGCGGTGCGACATAGTGGTGTACAACCGCCTGCTGAAGCCCGTAGTCATCGTTGAGTGCAAGAAGCCTTTGGTACCTATCACCCAGAAGGTTGTCGACCAGGCATGCCGCTACAACCAGGTGCTTCGTGTGCCATACCTCTACCTCACCAATTCGCGGCAGCACCTGTTCCTCAGCGTCGACTTCACAGCCGGCCGTCTTCAGCAGATAGACTCGCTCCCCGCCTGGGAAGAGCTTTGATTAGTCCTGCGGCGCTATCGTTTTCTGCCATATTCGGCCAGAAACTCCTTGAGTTTGAGCTCAAGGAAAAATACGTCGTAAATGTCTGGGTCTATGCAGTATTGCGTCCCGTTGCGGAGCGTGACGAAGATTTGTTTCGTTATGCTCACCCGGTTGGTAACACTAACGTCGAGACTGGAGTGTATCTCTTTGATGTCGTACCATGAAATCTGCGCCTTCTTGGTGCCCGACCACTTGCCATCCTTTTTCTTCACCGAGGTGTTCATTATGGAAAGATGACCGGGCGTGACAATAATCCGGTCTTTCCTGTGTTTCAGGGGATAGATGCATCCTGCCAGAGCCATCAGAGCAATCAAGCCCAGAAATATTTGTACCCATAATGCGTCGGTGTCGCAGTAAAGCATCACATATATGAAAAAGGCTGCGCCTGCTACGTATAGCAGTTCAAGAATTATTGTGCTTATGGTTGTGCGGTAAACCGCTGTGGGACGCTCGTCGTAACTCATTACATCATTCTTTGTGAAGCTGTTTCGGTCCGAGGCTGGCAGAACACAAGCTCCTTGAGTTGGCAGCTGATAGCCTCGCCGCCCGAGGTGGTGAGCAGCAGGTGGCCGTAGGAGTTTACGCCCTCTATGGTAGCCACAATGGGTGTGCCTTTGTACAGGTAGTGAGCCTCGACGCCCCGCTGGTACAGGCGCTTCAGGTAGCGCTCCTCGACGCCCTCGGCCCTCTCGGCCTCAATGGCTTCGCACAGCGAGCGCAGCAGCGGCTCCAGGTCGTACCTGCGTCCCGTGAGCTGCGCGAGCGACACCGCGTTGGGCAGCTCCTCGGGGAAATCCGTCTCGTTAACGTTGAGCCCTATGCCGCACACGGCATCCTCCACCATACCGCCCTTCAGGGTGCAGGTAATCAGCGTGCCGCATATCTTCCTGTCGCCCACGTATATGTCGTTGGGCCATTTTATGCTGACCTTCTCGGCGCAGCCGTCGTTAAATGCCTTTGCCCCAGTCGGGTCGCTGCGGCCGTCATCGGCGAGCCGTTGCTCAAGCCAGCTTGCTATGGCCGTGGCGCACTGCATCGTAAGCCCGTACTGCCGTGCCGCCTCTATGCCCTGCGGGTGCATCACTATGCTGAACGTCAGGTTCTCGCCCGGTGCCGAGTGCCATCGGTTGCCCCGTTGCCCCACGCCGCCGTGCTGCTCCAGGGCCCACACAACGGTGAACGCCTCTACCTGCCTGAGGTCGAGGCGCTCACAGTATTTGTTTGTCGACTCCAGCGAGTCAAAGCGCAGGATGTGCATCCTGTTTAAACGGTCATGATTTCCTTTTCCTTGCTGGCGAGAATCTTGTCGCAGTCGGCCACAAACTTGTCGGTGATGTCCTGCAACTCCTTCTCCACCTGCTTCACCTCGTCTTCGGGTACCGACTTGTCCTTCAGTTTCTTCACCTTGTCCATCACGTTGCGGCGGGCGTTGCGGATGTTCACCTTGCAGTTTTCCACCTCCACCTTCGACGACTTGCACAGCTCCTTGCGGCGCTCCTCGGTGAGGGGCGGCACCACTATGCGCAGTATGTCGCCCTCGTGGCGCGGCGTGAAGCCCAGGTTGGCGTCGAGGATGGCCTTGTTGATGGCGCCGATGATGTTCTTGTCCCACGGCTGGATGACGATGCTGCGGGCGTCGGGAGTGTTGATGTTGGCCGCCTGGCTCAGCTCGGTGGGCGTGCCGTAATAGTCTATCTTTACGCCGTCAAGCATTCCCGGGTTGGCCTTGCCGGCACGTATCTTCGCCAGTTCCTTCTCGAGGAAGCTGATGGCGGTGTGCATACTGTTGCGTGCCTCGTCAAGGCATGCTTTCGAAAGATCGTTCATATATCTCGTTTTTTAAAGTTTCACTAATCAAGGTCTCAGCCGTGCACCTCGGTGCCCACGGCCTCGCCGCTCACCACCTTCAGCAGGTTGCCCGGCTTGTTCATGTCGAACACGTATATCGGCAGGTTGTTCTCCTCGCACAGCGCGAAAGCCGTCAGGTCCATCACCTTGAGCCGTTTCGAGAGGGCCTCCTGGAAGGTGAGTTCGCCGTATTTCGTGGCCGTCGGGTCCTTCTCAGGGTCGGCGGTGTAGATGCCGTCCACGCGGGTGCCCTTCAGTATGGCGTCGGCCTCTATCTCCACGGCACGCAGCGCCGACGCGGTGTCGGTGGTGAAGAACGGGTTGCCGCTGCCGCCGCCTATTATCACCACGCGCCCCTCGGCCATGGCCTCCTTGGCCCTGCGGCGCGACATGGCCTTGCATATAGGCTCTATGGCCAGGCCGCTCAGCAGCTCGGTCTTCAGCCCCTGCTTCTCCAGCTCGCCCTGCAGCGACATGCTGTTGATAAGCGTGGCAAGCATGCCCATGTAGTCGCCCTGCACGCGGTCGAAGCCCTGCGCCACGCCGCTCATGCCGCGGAATATGTTGCCGCCGCCTATCACTATGGCCACCTCCACACCGGCGTTCACCGCCGCCTTCACGTCGGCGGCATACTGGCTCAGCCGCTCGGGCGAGATGCCGTAGCTCTGGTCGCCCATAAGCGACTCGCCGCTGAGTTTGAGCAATATCCTTTTATATCTCATGACAATAGGTTGTTAGGTTTGTGTTGTGCCGTGAATGCCAGCGGCATTCCATGGGCAGTACTTTGTTGTAGTAACGTACTCGTGGGCCTTATATTGTGCAGAGGGCTCTTTTTATGTGAATATGTAAATATCGCATAATGCGAACAAGTGTAGGAATACACAAGTTCAGTTTGTTAGCGACTCCACGCGCACCGTGGCTTGCGCTGTCGGGTCGTATGCGTAGGTTGCCAGCATGTCGGCTATGGCTTCCAGAAACGGGGATGGCTTTGCTGTCCGTCCACGGCTGTCGGTGGCACCCCATGTGATGCACAGGCGGCGTTTGGCGCGCGACAGGGCCACGTAGAAGCGCCGCGCGTCTTCCTGCAGGTGTTCGGTGTCGCCGGTGCGCACGTTGTTGAAGAACGGGTAGTAGCCGTCGGCGGCGTTGAACACTATGACGTTCTCGAACTCGAGTCCTTTGGCCTTGTGGGCTGTGGTGACGAAGAAGCGCACGCGGTTGTCGCCTTGGCGCATGCTGGTGCTGTCGCACAGGTCTGACTCGCGGGTGGTGTTTATCTCGACGATGTATTTGTCGAGCTGCTCTTTGAGCGACGGACAGAGCGACTGGCTTATCATGTCGACTGTGAGGTAGTCGACGATGCGCGGCCATTTGTCCACAGGCTTTATGAGGTTGGCCGCCAGCAGCGAGAGGTAGGTGTGCTGCATTTCCTGCACCAGTGCGGGCTGTTGCTGCGGCTCGGCGCGGAGGTAGAGGCGGCTGGTGGTGTGGAGGTAGATGGGCAGGTAGCGCTGGCGGAAGAGGGCGGCCATGTCGCGCATGGGCTGCTGGGCCAGCAGGGCGCGCTGCCCGTCGACGAGGGTGCGGGCCTTGCCTGTGCAGTAGCTAAGCAGCGAGAAGGTGGCCTTCACGTCGTCGATGGCGTTGTGGCTGTTGCAGCCTTCCAGGTGGAGGGTCTCGAGGAGCCGCTCCAGCTTGTACACGCGCAGGCGCGGCTCTACGAGGCGTGTGAGCTTGAGGGTGTCGAAGCGTGTGGCGGACAGCCGTCCTGCGGGTATCGAGGCCCTTTCGAGGTTCGACAGCAGTATGTGGTAGTCGAACTCCACGTTGTGCCCCACGAGCACGCTGTCGCCGCAGTAGTCGAGGAAGCGTCGCAGGGCTTCGGCACGCGGCAGCCGCCGGGCGTTGTTGTACACCTCTATCATGGGGTTCTCGTGGCCACCCACCACGGGCGGCAGCTCTTTGTCGGTGTCGATGACGACCTCGAACTCCGAGCCTTCTACGATATGCCCGTCGCGCACCTTGACGGCGGCAATCTGTATGATGTCGTCGTTGAAGGTGTCGAGGCCCGTGGTCTCGGTGTCGAAGAGCACCAGGGTGCCGCCGCTGCACTCTGTAAGGAAGTGCTGCAGGTAGGTGTCGGTGCCCTCGTAGAGCAGCAGGTCGGTGGGGGTGATGGCGCGGTTGCGGAACTCGCGCATCAGGTTGCGGGCGGTGGAGTAGCTCTTCACCACCTTGAGCAGGTAGAGCAGCCGCGCCCAGGCTATGAAGCAGGTCTCGTTGGCCACTATGTTGAAGTGCGAGAGCACGGCCTGCACCGATGGGGTGGAGAAGAGGTCGAGCCCCGATATCTTGAAGTGTTCGGTGGTGCCGAAGGCTTTGCTTATGAGGTCGGCGTCGTTGTTGGTGGGCACTATGACTGCCACGCGCCCCTCGTCGTCGAGGCTGGCGTAGCGCATTGCCAGGCGCACGGCCAGCCGGTACTCGTCGGCCACGGGGCGTGTGCACCGCTCGCAGGGCTGCCTGTCGGCGGGGCATAGGGCCTGCGCGCTGCCGCGTACGGCTTGCAGGCTGTGGTGGCAGGCGCGGAAGAGGCACAGGTCTTCGGGCGCAGGGGCGCTGCTGTCGGCGGTGACGGGCAGCAGCGACGGGTCGATGCCCAGCTGGCGTTGGGCGTAGCTGTTGAAGATGTCGAGCAGGTAGCGCGGCGAGCGGTGGTTGGTGCCGAGGTGGTGGATGCGGCCGGCGCACAGCTGCCGCAGGTGGTCGAGGGTCACCAGCTTGGCGCCTACGAATGAGAAGATGGCCTGCTGGTCGTCGCCGAGGTATACTATGGTGGCATCGGGCGCGGCAAAGAGGTCGACGATGGCCAGCTGCAGCAGGTTGAGGTCCTGCACCTCGTCAATCTGTATCCATTTGTAGCGTTTCAGGCTGTCGCGCTCCTGCAGGGCGTAGAGGTATGTCTTCTCGAGCAGGTCCTCAAAGTCGACGAGGTTGTCGGTGGCCTTGTATTCCCCGTACAGCCTGGCCAGCGCCACCTTGTGCTGCATCTCGGGGTTCTGAGCCGTGTCGAGCAGGTCGGCGTGGACTATGAGCTCGCGCGGGAAGCCCTGCTCCTGCTGCGACAGCGCGTGCTGCAGGTTGACAATCTCCTGCGCAAGGCGGCCACGGTCGCCGCCGTCGTCGAGGCCTGCGAGGTACGAGATGATGCTCTCGGTGTCGATGTCGTCGATGATGGCGCTGTTCTGCGCTATCTTCTTCTGGTCGAAGAGGTATTGCGAGCAGAAGCGGTGCACGTTGCCCACAAAGAGCGATGGCGGCACGGGGTTGCCGGTACGTTCGGCGATGCGGTCGCGCATGCCGCGCGAGGCGCGGTTGGTGAAGGTGAGGCATATCATGTCGGCATAGTCCACACCCTCCTCGTGGGCTTTGATGACGCGCTCGGTGAGGATGAAGGTCTTGCCGCACCCCGGCGGTGCAAGCACAAGATGCCGTCCCGACGCTATCGCTATTACTTCGCGCTGGTCGTCGTCGGGGGTGGGCAGGTGTGTTGCCGGCATGTGATGGTTGTATTACTCTACCGTGACGCTCTTGGCGAGGTTGCGCGGCTGGTCGACGTTGCGGCCCTTGGCCACGGCCACGTAGTAGGAGAGGAGTTGCAGGGGTATGACGGCCAGCAGCGGCACGTAGCAGTCGCGCGTGTCGGGAATGACGAACGAGTAGTCGCTCATGCCGCGCACCACGCTGTCGCCTTTGGTCACCACCGATATTATCTTGCCCTTGCGCGACTTTATCTCCTGTATGTTGCTCACCACCTTGTCGTACATGCCGCGCTTCGGGGCGATGACCACCACGGGCATCTCCTCGTCGACGAGGGCTATGGGGCCGTGTTTCATCTCGGCGGCGGGGTAGCCTTCGGCGTGGATGTAGGATATCTCTTTGAGCTTCAGGGCTCCCTCGAGGGCCACGGGGTAGTTGTATCCGCGACCAAGGTAGATGAAGTTCTTGCAGTAGGTGAACATCTGCGCAAACTGGTCTATATGCTTGTTGTTCTCGAGCGTCCACTGCATCTTGTCGGGTATCTGCTGCAGCTCGTCCACGAGCATGTGGAACATCTCGTCGCTCAGGGTCTTCTTCTCCTTGGCTATGGCGAGGCCCAGCAGGCAGAGGGTGATGACCTGGCCGGTGAAGGCCTTGGTGGAGGCCACGCCGATCTCGGGTCCCACGTGCAGATAGGTGCCGCTGTCGGTGGCACGTGCTATGGAGGAGCCTATGACGTTGCATATACCGTAGAGGAACGCGCCGTGCTCCTTGGCCAGCTGTATGGCCGCCAGGGTGTCGGCGGTCTCGCCGCTCTGCGACACGGCAATCACCACGTCGTCGGGGTGGATGACGGGGTTGCGGTAGCGAAACTCCGACGCATATTCCACCTCAACAGGCAGCTGGCACGCCTCTTCGATGAAGTATTTGCCTATCAGGGCCGAGTGCCACGAGGTGCCGCAGGCGCATATTATGATGCGCTTGCAGTTGAGGAACTTCTCCTTGTGGTCGATGATGCCCGACAGGAGCACGTCCTTCTCCACCACGTTGAGGCGGCCGCGTATGCAGGTGCGCAGGGCGTTGGGCTGCTCCCATATCTCTTTGAGCATGAAATGGGGGAAGCCGCCCTTCTCCAGCTGGTCGAGGTCGAGCTGCAGGGTGACGAGCTGCGGGGTCTGCTTCACGTTGCTCAGGTTGGTGATTTCGAGCTTGCCCGAGCGGTCCATGCTGGCTATCTCCTCGTCGTTGAGGTAGATGACCTGCTTGGTGTATTCCACTATGGGCGTGGCGTCAGAGCCGAGGTAGAACTCGGCGCGGCCGTTGTCGCTCTTGCCCACGCCGATGATGAGGGGGCTGCCTTTGCGGGCGCACACCAGCCGGTCGGGGTGTGTCTTCTCGATGATGGCTATGGCGTAGGCGCCTATCACGTTCTTCAGCGCCAGCTGCACGGCGGTGAAGAGGTCGCAGTTGTGCGAGTGCTGCATGTATTCCACCAGCTGCACCAGCACCTCGGTGTCGGTGTCCGAGCAGAAGGTGATGCCGTTCTTCTCGAGCATCGTGCGCAGCGACTTGTAGTTCTCGATGATGCCGTTGTGCACCAGTGCCAGGTTCTTCGACTGCGAGTAGTGGGGGTGGGCGTTGGTGGCGTTGGGCTCGCCGTGGGTGGCCCAGCGGGTGTGGGCTATGCCTATGGTACCGCTCGTGTCGCTCTCGGCAACGCTCGCCTCAAGGGCCGACACCTTGCCTTTCTCTTTGTACACCGACAGGGTGCCCTTGCCGTTGATGAGGGCTATTCCGGCACTGTCGTAGCCGCGGTATTCAAGACGATGGAGGCCTTTTATCAGGATGGGATAAGCCTCTTGTGTTCCTATATATCCAACTATTCCACACATGGTTTCTAAAGTTTTGTCGTGAGGTTTTGAGTGCTATTTCTTTTTCTTTGTGTCGGCCTTCTCGGCTGAGGTGTTGAGCAGCTGCGCGTCGGCGTCGAGGTTCACGTTGCGCGTCACCTTGGCCTCTATGGTGTTGGCTCGCACTATGTCGGTCATGTTCACGCCCGTGGCGCTCTCTATCACGTCGAACGACTGCTTGATTACCGACGGCACTATGCCCGACACCGAGGCGGCGTCGCTTCCCGACGTGCCGTACACGTTCATGTTCTTTATGGCGCTGATAGGCTCGCTCACGTGCTGTGCCACTTCGGGTATTATCTTCACTATCATGTCCAGTATGGCCGCCTGGCCGTAACGCTCGTAGGCCTCGGCCTTCTTCTGCATGGCTTCGGCTTCGGCCAGACCTTTCTTCTCGATGGCTATAGCCTCGGCCTCGCCGGCTTTCTGTATCTTGTAGGCCTCGGCCTCGCCGTTGGCCTTGATACCCTCGGCCTCCAGCACCATGGCCTTCTTCTTTGCCTCGGCCAATGCCACCTGGGCGCGTGCCTCCTGCTCGGCGCGGTAGGCCTCGGCTTCCGCCTCGCGCTTGCTCTGCTCCAGGTCGGCGGCAGCCTTCAGCTCTATCTTGTACTTGTCGGCATCCGACTGCTTCATGACCTCCGCCTGCAGCTCGTTCTCGCGTATCTTCACGCGCTCGGCCGTCAGCACCTGTTCGCGCATGGTCTGCTCAATCTTGGCGTCCACCGTCTTGGTGTTGATGGTCTTCTGCTGTTCCTGGCGCTGTATCTCGTAGGCGGCGTCGGCGTCGGCCTTCTTGGTCTGCTCTATGATGGTCAGCTCCGACCGCTTCACCGCCAGCTCGTTCTGGCGTATGGCAATCTGCGTCTGGCTGTCCACCTGGGCGTCGTTGGCCTCGCGCTGAGCTTCGGCCTCGGCCTTGGCGATGTCGCGCTCGGCGTTGGCCTTGTTAATCTTGGCCTGCTTGCGTATGGTCCATGTGTTGTCGGCACCGAGGTCCTCGATGAGGTTCTTCTCGTCGGTGACGTTCTGTATGTTGCACGAGATGATGCGCAGGCCGAGGGCTTCCATGTCCTTCTGCGCCTTGCTCATAATCTCGTCCGAGAACTTGTCGCGGTTTATGTTGATGTCGCGCAGCGAGAGGCTTCCTATAACCTCGCGCATGTTGCCCTCCAGCGAGTCCTGCACCTGCTTCGAGATGTCGGCACCGCTCATGTTGAGGAAGTTCTTGGCGGCCAGGCGCACCCCGTCGATGTCGGGTATCACCTGTATCTTGGCCACCGCGTCCACGTTCACGTTGATGAAGTCGTTGGTAGGCACCGTGCGGCTGGTGCGGATGTCGGCGGTCACCTGGCCAAGGAACACCTTGTCCAGACGCTCGAACAGCGGCACCCTAAGGCCGCCCTTGCCGATGTAGATACGCGGCTTGCGGTTCAAGCCCGACACGATGTAGGCCACCGACGGCGGCGCCTTGATATAAGAAATCAGAAGAACTACGATGACGATTATCGCCACTGTGATAATGATAGCAAGTGTGTTTGACATAAGGCTGTTGTGTTATTGCATAATAATTTGCAAAGATACGATTTATTTTCCAAACAGCAGTGAAAAAATCATCGTCAGCCCCCGCAGCCCTTGTATATTTCGGCTTTCTGCCCTTGTCCATCCCTCCGCATTTCATGCGTGCCACCGCCTCTTCCGCCCCCCGCCGCCAGCGTTTTTGCTGGCGCGTGTTGCGTTGTCTCTGGAGTGTTAGTCCGTAATCATTTTCGCTACAAGGATGCGGTCTACGATTACATATTCATTCTCAATATGAAATACCACCGTCCACTTGTGGTTCATGATGGAGAGTGTTTATGCCCTGGGATGAATAAGCCGTATAGAGTGCTTGCGACTGTAGGGTAGGGTATCGGCGGCGTAAGTCAGTGTACTGAGTTGACTAACGACACGGTTTTTATAGCGTAGGGCACTTTCGAGGGTTCGGATGGATGTAATATAGGCGACCATTGCATCAAGGTCGCCCAACGTGACATTGCTGTAAATCAGTTCATACGTTCTCATACGCTGCGCGTATCTTCTGCTCGAAAATGCGGTCGAATTCCTTAGCAGATACATAGCCTTCGGGAATCTGTTTCGCAGGTTTGGCAACTTTGCGTATGCGTGTAATTGTTGGCTTTAAATGAGTTGCGTATGTTGTTGCAGTCTCCATATCCATAATATTATCACTGCAAAAGTGCGACAATTATTTGGATTGACAAAATGTTTTTCGCAGAAAATATCCGTAACCATGTATATTTCGGGATTTCTGTGTTGCATACTCGTCAGCATTTCATATTTCTACAGGGCGGCGACAGCCCCCCTCTACAACTGAAACAAAGGGTACATTTAGAGAAGGTATATAGATGATAAGGAGTTGGTCCCACCAACTCCTTATCATCTATATACTTACGATTTACCAAAAATATACTAAAATCGCACTTTGCGCGATTTTTAATCAGTTTGCAAAACCATACATAACCAACAGGTACACAATAGTATACAATTAGCATCGTTGCAAAATAGGCACCGATGGCATATACACGGCATTTATAGCCCAAAATGATACATTGTCGCATACCGCTGGCACGCATATAGAGGGAGGTATCGCCATTGAAAAACGGCACAAGGGTTCATACTTGAAACGCGTTGCATTTTTGTCGCACGAGGATGCTGTTCGATATAGATTACACACGTGGGGAAGAAAAAATGCAATTTTTTTTGCGTTTGGGGTATTTTGTTAGTTGATTAATAAACAATGATTTGCGGCCATTTATGAAGAAAAAGATAAAAAAAATTTTAGGGGGCTTGTAATTTTTGGGGGGTAAAAATACGTTATTAGTATATGAAATATTTTGAAAGGGATTATTATGCCCTTTTTAAAACAGTAAACAATTAAAAGCATAAATATCATGAAACGCTATCTAATCTTTACATTATTGTTTGTGCTGTCGGCACAGGTTTTCGGACAGACTTACACACCTTGCCGAGACTGCGACACCATTCCGAACAGGCATCGCAACTATTACTATTACAACAGGCTATGGCACGATACTTGCAGCTGTTACCGTAACGGGCTATACTGCGAGCTGGAAATCACCACCCCTATAGGATTTGGCGGCGGCAGCGCAGCCAAGAGGTACACGTCCGATGAGCCGCTACTGGTGAAAGGGCTGACGGCTTTGACTCTGACAACATACTTGGGCAGCGACTACATTGACACTGTCAAACTACCAGAGTACCTGTACTTGTACCAGAGGGTTTGCCCCACGGGTTTGAACTATATGCATCTTGGCGACTCGTGCATGGTGCTTCTCGACTCGGTGAGGTGGGACACGGTGAAGCCGCACTACATGCAGTTCAAGCCTTACCGCGACTCGGACATTTACGTGTATTGCTATGCGTGGGACGCTTATTTCGACAAGCCTGTGAGGGTGGACTCTGTGTTCTATATCATGGGGACGGACAACACCAACCGGCGCCATGAGGGCAACACTCACCTGTGGCAGAGCCTGCCGACAGTATATGCCTCGTTTGAACACACCTCGGGCGACTGTGCGCCCAAAGACTGGGCTTTGGTGAAAGAATACACGTCGCCGGGACAACCGCAGTTGTGGTCGGACTACAATTACCCCAATATCTTCGGCTACAACATGGCTATAGTGGACAACGACTCGGTGGCAGCCGTGAGCCATGACGTAGCACGCGGGAGTGTTACCGAGGTGGGGCTCATACCGCATGGCCGCATGGTGACGATTGACGCCACACCGGAGCCTGGCTTCCGCTTCGACCATTGGAGCAACGGCAGCCGCAACAGCAGGCAGCAGTTCGCGGCAACAAAGGACACGTTTCTGATGGCTTACTTCTACCACACCACGCCGACAAGCTATATTGTGAATGTCAGCGCCAACGACCCTGCCATGGGCACTGTCAGCGGCTCGGGCACATACAACGAGGGCGACACGGTGAGGCTGACGGCCACGCCGCGGAGCAGTCAATACGAGTTCGTGAGGTGGAGCGACGGCAACATCGACAACCCGAGGGAGCTTCTGTTGCTGAGCGACACTACGCTTGTGGCTCGGTTCCGCGACCCGCTGGGGGTGGAGTCTGTTGAGGCTGAGGATGGTGTTACGCTGTCGCCCAACCCTGCAAAGAGTGTGTTCACTGTTACGAGCATTGAGAAGATTGCAGAGTTGACCGTGGTGAACGCCAACGGTGTGACTGTGTACTGCACAAAGCCCGACGGCCATAAGGCGGAGATAAAGGTGGAGGACTGGGCCGTAGGTGCCTACATCGTTACAGTGACGACGGAGAAAGGGAGAACAACGAAGAAGATGATAAAGAATTAATATCGACGGCTCTGAGTCATGCAGCGCGGGCCACTGCCGTATCTATTCCATCTATAAACCATAAACTTTAAACTTTTAATAATTGGTTATGAAAAGGGGTTGTTTTTTGTTCGTGTTGTTGGTTGCAGTGTCATGGCCGTTGACGATGGTCAACGGCCAGACGGCACGCTACGACACAGGGTTTGAGACGTCGGCGGATGCGGCCGACTGGGTGCTTGAGAACGGCACCATGGCAAACAAGTGGCACATAGGAGGAGCAGCCCACAGCAGCGGCTCGCGAGGACTCTATATATCGTGCGACAACGGCCGGACGAACACTTATGCCAACAGCACCCAGGGGCCAGTGTATGCCTACCATGACTTTACTTGGAACGGCGGAGAATGTGGAATAAAGTACGACTGGCGTTGCTATGCAGAATCCTATTATGACTTTGCACGGGCATTTATAGTACCACAAACGCAGACCTTTACTGCCGGGGTGTACCCGGGCAACATAAGAACCAGCTACGACTTTGCGCAGGAGTTGTTCCTGCAGCAAGGCTGGTATGAAGTGGCCACCATGAGATTGCTGTGCGGCAACGCAGACTGGAGCCATGAGATAAAAGCGGTGGACCTGCCCCGAGGCAACTGGCGGTTGGTGTTTATGTGGGCCAACGACACAGGGAGCGTGTTCAATCCAGCTGCCGCCATAGACAATGTATCGATAGGATGCCCCATATGCCTTAGGCCCGACAACCTTAGATTCAGGAATATCACGGACGACTCGTGCACGGTTGTGTGGGACAACGAAAGCCATGCGCGCAGCTGGGTTGTGGAGTGGGCCGACACCGACTTTGCACCAATGACAGGAGCCGCCAACATGGTGCACACGACGGCATCGCGCTGTAGAATAGGCGGTTTGAGCCCAAACACGAAATACTGGGTGCATGTAACCAAGGTGTGCGACGAGGGCGAGACCTCACCCTCGACGCAAGACACTTTCACCACATGCTGCCAGCGCCTCACACGTCAGGACTTGCCGTACGTGTATGGGTTTGAAGCAGGCTACACGTACAGCACATATTTGCCCTATACAAAACACCCCTGCTGGAACCTATTCCCTATAAGTATTACCACCGAAATGCTGAGGGCTGCCGACGGCACATCGACAAACGCGCTGTGCCTGAACGGGAACCAAGTTGCCGTTATGCCCATATACGAGGGCGACATGTCGGACCTGATGCTTACATTCTCGGTGCTTAACAAAAACACGCAGCCCGCCTGCAAGCTCTCGGTAGGCCTTTTGAGCGACCGTGAGGATGCGTCGACCTATATACCGATGCAATATGTCAGCATAGACAAGCCTCGTGGTTGGAAAGAGTATAATGTGGCATTGACGGGCTTCCCGTCGCACGGCTACACGCTGGCGATAAAGAACGAAAGAGGATACGGCAACCTGCCGATATGGCTTGACGATGTAAAGCTAAGCGTGGCCGCGCAGTGCCCCTTTGTCGAGGACTTGAAAGCCGACACGGTGTCGGCCTCGTCGGCGTATGTCACATGGAAACTGAGTCCTGGCTTTGCCGATAACAGTCCAAGCTACAGGGTTACATATACCGACACCAGCGGCAGGCACAGCATAACAGTGAACACAACACACGTGCTGCTGAGCGGCCTGGAGCCAAGCACACGGTATAACGTGGAGGTCCAAGCCGACTGCGGACAGCACCAAGGCGACAGCGCCACCGTGGAGTTCCGCACGAAGTGTCCGCGCGAGGAATGGAGCGGTGTGCCTGGGACCGACACAACGACAAGCCGCATGTGGGAAATACCGCACTCGTTCTCGGGCAACAGCGTGTCGCAGTCGATATTCCAGGCCTCCACATTGACAGCCATGGGGCTGAGCGAGGGATATATAGACGGCTGCACATTCTCGTGGTTCGACAATGGCGACGCTATGGAGCCGATATGCATATACATCGACACCACAACGATGGATGCCTACCGCGGAGCACAGTCGAAAAGGTTTTTGTCCGTGGCCGCGGAGCACCGCTGCTATTCGGGTGTGCACGTCCCCAACACCCGTGGAGTGAGGGAATACGTGTTTGACGAACCGTTTTTATGGGATGGCGTGTCAAACATAGTGCTTACAACGATAATGAACACCGCCCTTTACGGCTCGACATCGCGCAGATACAACGCCGTGAGCTGTCTGGCATCGGACACGGCGACGATACTTGCCGTGTTGCCCACCGCTTATTACGACTCCGTGCCCGACACGGCAACGAGGGCTTTCAAGCGTCTGCCCTACACAACATTCAGGACGATGTGCAATGAAGACGATGTGTGCATGGCACCCCTGCTGACGGTGGACAAGGTGGAGGCCAACAGTGTGAGACTTGTTTGGGCCCCTGGGTTCAGGGAGACACAATGGAGGTTGGAATCAAAGGCGGTCAACGGCAACTGGACAACAGATATACCCTCGACAACAGCAAGGAGCTACACCTACAACTCGTTGCAGCCAAACACCACCTACCATTTCAGGCTTATGGGCATCTGTGCGGACGGTACAAACATGAACTATTACGATACTGTTACGGTGACAATAGGCTGTGGCAAGGCTCCATTGCCCGTGGCCAACGACTTTGAATGCTGCTCCGGCACCAGACTGATAAACATACCGCCATGTTGGCAAGGCCATTCCACAATGAGAAACTCGACAGAGATTAGCACCCCGCATATACACGACATGCAGGTATACGGCGGGACGAACGCCATGTATCTCTCGTCGACACATGAGACGTACTCCTACCTGACATTGCCCATACCTGACGCTCCTATAGACAGCCTCGTGCTTTCGTTTGACCTGTACTGGTATGACACGCTGTGCAGCCACGAATTGCAAGTTGGCGTCATGGATGATGCCTCCGACTATTGGTCGTTCACCACAGTGGCAGAGGTGACCAACAATCAAACAGGTACATGGACACCCGTCGACGTGCCACTGTCGCCATACACTGGCAACGGCAAATATATAACACTAATGTCGCCTATGTGGGGAAGTGGATACCCCGTTATCGACAACGTATACCTGGACTATCCTGCGAGCTGTCCCCGGCCAGCAGGCATGAGGGTGTCGGGTATAAGCAGAACATCGGTGGAAGTGTCGTGGGACGGCGACAGTACAGAGATGCTTGTATACTACGGGGCGCAGGGCTTCACGCTAGGCACGGGACGCATCCTGTCAACCTACGACAGCAGTGCAGTGATTGGAGGACTCAGCGCCGACACCGCCTATGACTTCTATTTCCAGCGTGTTTGCGCCACGGGCGACTCGTCGAGGACTGTGGGACCATTGAGAGCGACACCGGGACAGTGGGTGGCGAAGCCTAACCGCGATGAATATCTGACGATGTGCGACGGCATAATATACGATGACGGACCATCAACAGGCTATTACAGCAACAGCCAACTGACGGTGTTGCGCATTACACCCGAAGATACAGACCACGTATTATTGGTACACGGCACGTTCCAAGGCGACGGTATAAACGACTTCCTGCGTGTACACAGCGGCCTGCAACCCGACTCCAACAACATGCTTTTTTCGTCGACCAGCGGAATGTCGACAGACGTTGGACCATTCATGTCAATTGACAGCACAGGAGGCTTTACAATGATATTCTACGCCGATACAATATATGCCAGTACAGGCTTTGAACTGCATGTGCAGTGCATGCCAAAGAGAGGCGAGGCATGCACACCTGTCAGGTACCCTTCGGTACAAACTTTAACACAGACTTCGGCCACCGTGGTCTGGCGGGACACCGGGCTGTTCCAGCTGTCGTACAAGTCGGAGAACGACACACAGTGGCTCGACAGCATGTTGGTGGCTGCATCGCAATACAAGTTTCAACGACTCGAAAGGGGCTGCATATATGATTGGAAGGTACGACGCGTGTGTGCCGTTAACACTTTCAGCGAATGGAGTTATGGAAGGTTTGCGACAGGCTCCCCCTGCGAGAAACCCGACGGCATATCGGCAAGCAATATCACTGAGACTGAAGCAACAATAGACTGGAACCCATCACAGAACAGCAGCCGCTGGAAAGTGCGGATAGTGGGAGGCGGGCGCGTATTCGACACCATCGTGAGCGAGCACCCTGTAACCGTGAACACATTGCGGCCAGGATCCACCTATATGGCTATGGTGAAGACTGTATGCACCTACTACAACAGCGTATTTTCCGACACCGCCATGTTCAGAACGCTTGGCTCTGGTGTGGAGGAAGCATCGCTGGCTAGCCGCTTCACTGAAGTGATGCCCAATCCCGCCACGGATCAAGTTACGGTTATTAGTAGTTTTACTATCAACAGGATAGAGGTGTACACCGTGGCGGGCACGCTGGTCGAGACCATAGGCCTGAAGGCCAACACCGGTGTGATCGACACCTCGCGCTGGCCCAAGGGTGCCTACATCCTCCGCGTCCGCACCTCGCACGGCGACACTGCCAAGCGCCTCGTGGTGCAATAGGTATTGTCGCGTACCTAAAGGCATGCATGTTCATGCAAACCAAGTAGCCAGCCAATTCATTGGCTGGCTATCTTTTTCATGCCACGCCGTGGCATTTACTTAGACACTACCACGGCGCACTATGAAACGGCGGTTTAGCAAATCATGCCGGAGGCCACGACGAGGTGGGCGTCGCGGTCGTAGATGGTGGCGTACTGCCCGGCGGCGATGCCTTGCAGCTTGCCGTCGGACTCGATCCTGACGCCAGAGCCGTCGACGCATAGGCGTCCGCGTGTGAACTCGGGCGTGTGCCGTATCTTGAAGGTTACTTCGACGGAGCCTTCGCCGGGCTCCAGATGCCAGATGTCCTTGCTGAGGTAGCGCAGGCCTGCCAGTGGCACCACGTTGCCGTACTGCGCCTCGCAGCCGTAGCCGCGCGACACATAGATTACGTTGGCGTCGATGTCTTTCTTTATCACGAACCAGGGTCCGCCGCCCAGGCCCAGCCCTTTGCGCTGCCCTATGGTGTGGAACCAGTAGCCGCGGTGGGTGCCCAGCACCTTGCCGGTCTCGAGCTCGACGACGGGGCCCTCGCACTCGCCGAGGTGGCGGCGCAGGAAGTCGTTGTAGTTTATCTTGCCGAGGAAGCAGATGCCCTGGCTGTCCTTGCGCTCGGCGCACGGCATGGCTGCTCGGCGCGCTATGTCGCGCACCTCGTGTTTAGGCAGGTGGCCTATGGGGAAGCAGAGCTTCTTGATTTGCCAGTACTCCAGCTGCGAGAGGAAGTCGGTTTGGTCTTTGGCGGCATCGGCTGCCGTGGCGAGGAAGACGGTGCCGTCGACGGTGGCAGTGCGGGCATAGTGGCCCGTGGCGGTGCTGTCGTAGTCTTTGCCGTAGCGCTGTTCGAAGGCTCCGAACTTGATGAGCCTGTTGCACATCAAGTCGGGGTTTGGGGTGAGGCCTTTCTTGACGGTGGCGATGGTGTAGGCGACCACGTTGTCCCAGTACTCGCGGTGGAGGTCGACGACCTCGAGGCGGCAGCCGTAACGGTGTGCCAGCCACTGGGCAATCTCGATGTCCTCCTCGGCGGGGCAGTCCATCAGCTCGCCTTTCTCGTCGGAGCCTATACGTATGTAGAACAGGTCGGGGTTGCAGCCCTGCTCCTTGAGCAGATGCACGGCAACCGAGCTGTCGACGCCTCCTGAGACCAATGCAGCGATGTTCATGAAGTTTTAATTATTAGTTCTAAGTTTTAAGGTATAAGTGGCTGGCGCGAACAGGGGCCTTGTTTTTTGGGCTCTAGTATTTCTCCTTTTTTATCCGTCAGATTTTAAAAGATTGTGAAAGAGTTGTGATTGCGGGCCTTGTTTATCCGTCAGATTTTAAAAGATTGTGAAAGAGTTGTGTTTGTTTGAGTGGCTCTAGTATGTCTAGTGGTTCTAGTAGACCTAGTAGTTCTAGTATTTCTAGTGGGTATTAAGTTTAAGGAGTTTGGATAGGATCTGGTTGATGTCGGGCGAGAGCTTGCTTTTGTAGATTGCTACGATACCTACGACGACAAGCAGCAGCGTCTTCAGTAAGGCGTTGGCGAGCATGGCCGCGGTGCCGTCGCCCCAGAGCGGCTCGACGCCGACACTCCACAGGTAGTTGAGGACGAAGAGGGCCGCCATGATGAGCACCGCCCATAGCTGCTGCCTGGAGAAGAGGCTGACCTTGAGGCGCCAGCCCACGAACGACAGCAGCACCGCATAGAACAGCACATAGGAGAGCAGCGTGGCGAGTGCGGCTCCGTTGATACCTGCTATGGGTATCAGTTTAATATTAAGCACGATGGCTGCCGCTGTGAGCAGCACGTTGAAGAACAGCGAGAAGACATAGTGGCGCGAGAAGTTGAGGGTGTCGAGGGCTATGCTGAACGAGGAGTAGACCACCTTGGCCATGCCCAGGATGAACACCACCGTCATGCCGCCCGAGTATTCGTCGCCGTGGGGTATGATGCCGAAAAGGGCGTCGAGGTTGATCCAGATGATATAGAATATCATGAGCGACACTATAAGCTGGTGGAGCGACACCTGCTGCGTAAGACGGTTCACCTCGCGCCAGTCGTCGTCTTTCACGGCGTTGGCCACCTTGGGGCGCGATATGGCACCCAGCGAGCGGTAGGGCACCTCGACGATATTGGCTATATAGAACGCAATGGTGTAGACACCGGTGAGGGCCAACCCCGTCTTGGCCCCTAAGAGCAGCGAGTTGATGAGCTGCACGTTGGCGGCCAGTGCCGTGACGGTCATGAGCAGGGTGTAGAGCACCAGGTCTTTCCACACGCGGCGGTCGACACCCTTGAAATCTATCCTAAGGCTTACCTTGCCGAGGCTGAGCAAGTAGAACAGGTTCAGTAGCATTGCCAGGCCGTAGGAGCCGCAGAAGAGCAGCACGAAGGCGTCGAGCCCTATCACGCCGTGTCCGTAGAGGAGGTAGCATACAAGGTTGAAGAGCCTGATGCCCACCTCGCGCACCGCCTTGGGCACCGCTATGCGCATGAGTACGCTTGCATTGGTCTCGAAGACGGTGAGATAGAGGGCGAAGAAGGTGAGCGGCAAGAGCAGGTAGAGGTAGTCGACGATAAGAGGCGACTGCTGGCTGTAGGCTTCGACGATGCCGCCCTTGAACAGCAGCACTATGGCTGTTACGATGGCAAAGCCTATGAAGGGCAGCAGCAGCGTGAGGCCGAAGAGGCCGTGGTTGCGGTTGCCGTCCTTGAACCAGGGGAAGAAGCGGATGATGGAGGAGTTGGTGCCCAGCTGCGCTATGCTCGACAGGAGCATGGAGGCATCGACCATCACTCGCGTGAGGCCTATCTCCTCCTGCGTGAGGCAGTCGGTGAGCACGAAGAAGGTGGTGAAGAAACCTATCGCCACGCCAATGTAGTTGGCCACCGCTCCTTTTATGCTCTGCCGTGCTATGATGCCCATAGGTTTGAGTTATTAGTTCTAAGTTTTAAGTTGTTAGTGGCTGACGCGGTTTTTAGTTATTAGTTTTAAGTTAAAAGTTCTAAGTGGCTTGGCAGGTTGAGGACTGCGGGGGCCACTTAGAACTTAGGGGTTGTAACTATACACTATCGTTTTATCACTCTCCTGACCGATACGCCGCCTGCGGTGGTTATACGCAGGGTGTAGTGGCCTGACGGGAGTGCCGAGAGGTCGAGCGGCAGCTTGTCGGTGGCCAGGCCTGCACTGCTGCCAGTCGTGGATACACAACGGCCGTTGACGTCGAACACCTCGACACGCTGTACACCCTCGCCCTCGACGGTTATGCGGCCCAGCGTCGGGTTGGGATAGACGGAGAGCGATGCTTCGACCTCGGGGTTGTCGATGCCGTCGCGCAGTATGCAGAGGAGCAAGGTGCGCGTGCTGTCGCAGCCGTCGGCGGTCTTGTAGGTCACGGTGTAGACGCCGCTGCTCACGAAGGTCTCGACCTCCCACCAGTAGGAACTGTAGGCGGTGTCGACCACGGTATCGTGGGTGCTGTGGCCCATGGTGAGCTGCAGCGTGCGTATGCTGTCGCAGCCTTCGGCGTTACGTCCCATGGCCAGCGTGCGCTCGGCCGAGGCATAGAAGGTCTGGCCGTTGAACCAAGTGAAGCTGTCGCAGCCGTGCACCATGTCGGTTATCAGCGAGCTGTGGCGTATGGTGATGGCCGTCTCGACGATGCTGTCGCAGCCGTTGGCGGCGACGAGGGTATCGCGGCGTACGGTCGACTGGGTGTAGCGCGTGCCATCGGTCCATACGTAGCGGTCGCAGGCCGACACCTGGCTGCTCTCGATAGAGCCCTGACGTATGTGTATGGAGAGTGTGAAGGTGCTGTCGCATCCGGCGGCATTGACGAGGCCGCCGTAGTTGAGCGTGGCATCGGAGGTGTAGACCGTGCCGTTCCAGCTATAGCTGCCGCACTCGTCGACGGTCATGTAGCCTGCCGACGACGAGGCTGCCACCAAGGTGCAGTTCACTATGCTGTCGCAGCCGTTGAGCGCCGTGACCGTGTCGGACACCGTGCCGGCATCGTTGAAGATGATGCCACGCCACGACACAGGATAATGCGGCTCGCACACCACGGTGTCGTGGTTGACAGTGAGCGACTCGGTTATCTCGAGCACAAGCACCATGACGCTGTCGCAGCCTGCATAGGAGAGCAGGCGGCGCTGCTCGACGGTGCTGTAGGTGTAGGTGTTACCGTCGCTCCACACATAGCTGTTGCAGGCCTTGACGCTGTCGATGGTCAGCGAGGCGTTGCTCACGGTGATGAGCGTCACCACCATGCTGTCGCAGCCGTTGCGTGCCACGAAGGTGTCTTGTACCACCGTCGATGCATAGTAGCTGTTGCCGTGCCAGTGCAGGCTGTCGCAGCCCGCCAGGCGCGAGGTGTCGTGAGTGGACCTGTTCACTGCCAGCCGCATGGTGACGATGCTGTCGCAGCCCGTCGACGCCACGAAGTTCGACGTGTAGGTGCCGCTGTTGTAGTAGGGCATGCCGCCCCACACCAGCGAGTCGCACACTATGAAGGCCTCATTGCGGAATATCGTGGTGTCGATGGTAAGCACTATCGCCACGTCGTTGGGACAGCCGTAGACCGTGGTGTCCATGTAGGAGAGCACCGTGCCGGCGAAGTACATGCTGTCGCGCCAGAGGAAGCTGTCGCAGGCGTGGATGGCCGAATCGGTGTGGAGGCTGCTGTGGAGCGTTATGACTGCCACATACACGCTGTCGCAGTGACCGCCAATAACATCGTGCACGGTGTCGACTATCGTCAGGCTTGTGACGCCGAGGGCGAAGTCGGCTGCCGTGTAGGTTCTCGAGCGCCACACGACGGTGTCGCAGCCCGACACCGACTCATAGGTGGTAACGCTTGCACACGACATATCCCATACGGCATACAGCGTGATGTCGGAGTTGAGCATGACGACGTCGCCGTCGGAATAAGTGGGCGTGGTCTGCGATGCGCTGGTAGCCCAGCCGAGGAAGGCGTGGCCGCCGTTGGTGAAGGTGCACGAATCAAGCGTCAGCGCATTGCCGCTGCAGCCCATCTGGCGCGGCATCACGCCCTGGCCGCCGTTGGCGTTGAAGGTTACGTAGGCGTTGGGGATGATATGTATGCGTGCCACCACGACGCTGTCGCAGCCCGCGGTACTCGTGTAGGTGTGCTGCGCCACGGCGTCTTCGACATACAGGGTGCCGTTCCATGTAATGTTGCCGCAGCTTGTCATGTCGGTAGTGTCGCTGACAGAGTGGAGCACTCTCACACTTATCGTCACTACGCTGTCGCAGCCAACGGCGTTGGTCAGCGTGTCGTAGAGTGTGGTGTTAGCGACAATCTCATTGCCGCGCCACTCGTAGCTGTCGCATGCCGTCACGGCTCGTTCGGACGACGAGAGCGGCTTCACCGCGAGGCGGTTGGTCACTATGCTGTCGCAGCCGTTGGCGGCCGTCAGGACGGTGTTGGCATCGCCCGCTTCGGTAAACAGAGAGCCGCGCCACGTGAGCGGGAGCGCCGAGGCGCACACCGCCGTGTCGACGGTGTCGTAGGCCATTGGCCTGACGAACATGCGATGGGTGATGACGCTGTCGGTGCCGTCGAGGGCTATGTACAGGTCGGTCTGGTACAGCATCGTATCGGCAGCCACGGCACGGCAGACGACGGTGTCGACGGTGTCGTGCGTGTTGTACAGCACCTCAAGTCTGTAGAGTATCATGCTGTCGCAGCCTGCGGCATTGGTTATATGGAACACGCAGCTGTCGGGACGCGAGAACATGGTGTCGAGGAATTCGTGCGGCAGGTAGTTCTCCACGATGGTGTCGTAGATCACCGACGTGGTGTTCTGCAGCACGGTGACCGTCATGCTCACCACGCTGTCCTGTCCGCGGAGGCCACGCAGGGTGGCTGTCTGTGTGCCGGCATCGGCAAACTCCACGCCGTTCCACACCAGCGGCAATGCTGCGGGACAGACGGCGCTGTCGACCGCCACGTCAACGTTGAACCACACATGCAGGTTGACGCGCACCACGCTGTCGCAGCCTGCGGCATTCACGAGGGTGTCAATAAGCAGGGTGTCGGCCACCGTAGGTACTATGGCGTTGCCCTGGAAATAATAGGGCAGCTCGTTCTGCAGCTTGTAGGCGGGCTGCGAGCTGGCGCTGGTGTGCAGCACGTGCACGTTCATGTGCAGTATGCTGTCTTCGCCGTTGGCGCCCACTCCGGCAAAGGTCACCGCGGCTGATGAGTCGCCGTTGAACGTGACGCCGTTCCATACAAGAGGCATGTTGTTCTCGCACACCGAGCTGTCGGCCACGCCCATGCGGTCGCCTCTTACCACGAGGCTGTACATAATCACGCTGTCGCAGCCTGCGGCATTGGTGGTGACTATGCGAGCCATCGCCATCGGCGAAGAGTATTCGTGACCCATGTAGGTCCAAGGCAGCTGGTTGATGTTGACGGTGTCGGCCACGGTGTCTCTCGACGTGAAGTTGACCGTGAGCATCAGCGTTGCCGTGCTGTCGCAGCCATTGGCGCCGGTGAGTACGGCCGTGGCAGTGGTGTTGGCTGTGTAGGTGGTGCCCTGCCATGTATAGCTGTCGCAGGCGGTGTCGCGCATGGTGCCGTAGGTGCTGTAGCTTACCGTCAGGTTGAGCGTGGCCGCGCTGTCGCAACCGGCGGCATTGACGAGGCGCACGGTGTTGCCGTTGCCATCCACGACGCTATGCGTGGTGTAGCTGCCTGTCAGCGTGTAGGTGCGTCCGTCGGTCCATGTGTAGCTGTCGCAGGCGGTGACGTTCTCTACGCCTTCGGTGGCATTGTTCACCGTCAGGTTGAGGTAGAGCGTCGAGTCGCAGCCCTCCGAGTTGACGAGTCTTACAGACTGCACCGACGAGCGGTCGTAGGTGTTGCCGTACCAGGTGTACTGCTCGCACACTATGGCGCGCTGCACCTCCATGGTGGAGTGGTGCACCACGAGGCGCACGCTTACCACGCTGTCGCAGCCTGCGGCGTTGTACAGCACGTTGCGCAGATGCGTGGATGAGGTGTATTCAGTGCCTTGCGATGTGTAGCTGTCGCAGACCTCAATAGTGTCGCGGCCTGTGTTGCTGTAGTTGACGGTGAGGGTGAGGGTGACGACGCTGTCGCAGCCCTCGGCGTTGGTGAAGGTATGGGTGGCATTGGTGCTGGCGGTATAGCTGTCGCCGTGCCATACATAGCTGTCGCAGGCGGTGGCTACCTCAGAGCCCGTTGACGAATGCGCCACGCTGAGGCTCATCAGCACCACGCTGTCGCAGCCTGCAGCGTTCACGAAGGTGCCGTTGGCTACTCCCGTGCGGTAGTAGGCCGTGCTGTTCCACAGCACGCTGTCGCAGCCCGCCATAGCGGTCTCGACATACGAGGAGTGGCGCAGGTGCAGGCTCAGCGTTGCAGTGCTGTCGCAGCCTGCTGCATTGCGCAGCACCGTGGTGAGAATGGTATCGTTGGTGTAGGTGTGTCCAAGCCAGTTGTAGCTGTCGCACACATCCACAGCCTCGCTGCTGCCGTTCGAGCTGTTAAGGGTGAGGTTGAGGGTGAAGATCCTGTCGCAGCCTGCGGCGACGCCGTCAATCACCGTGTCGGCGTATACGCCGCCCTGGGTGTAGGTGGTGCCGCGCCACACGTACAGGTCGCACTCAGTTGCTTCGGTCTGCTCCACTATGTCGTTGCAGGTGGTCGACCACACTGCATACAGATCCATGTTGGAGGTGATGGTCATGACGCTTCCGGCGGCATACGCCACTGAGCCTGTCGATGTGGTGGCCCAGCCTTGCAGGTAGCGGTTGTCGTTGTTGAACACGTCGCTCAGCAGCGTCAGCCTGCTGTCTTGGCAGCCTTCCTGATGCGTCACCTCGTCGGCGAGGTTGTTGGAGTGATAAGTTATGACATAGACGGGCTTGATGGTGAGAGCCAGCGTCACGGTGCTGTCGCAGCCGTTGGCGGCCACGAGAGTTGCACGGCGTGTCGTCGACTGTGTCAGCACTGTGCCTTGCCACTCGTAGCTGTCGCAGGCCGAAACCGAGTCAACGGTGTTAGCCGACGGTAGCACGGTGATGTTCACCACTGCCACGCTGTCGCAGCCGTTGGCGGCTGTGAAGGTGCTGGTGGCTACCGTGCTGCTGGTGTAGCTCTCGCCAACCCATACGTACATGTCGCAGGCCTCTACCGAGGTGGTGCTGCCTGTGCTGTAGGCTATGCTGAGGGTGAGGGTTACGACACTGTCGCAGCCGTTGGCGGCGGTGAGCACCCTGGTAGCGTTGGTGCTACTGGTGTAGCTGGTGCCGCCCCATACGTAGCTGTCGCAGGCGGTGACGGTGTCGCTGCCCGTGGTGCTGCTATTGATGGTGAGGGTGAGGGTTACGACGCTGTCGCAGCCGTTGGCGGCGGTGAGGTTGTCGGTGGCTATGGTGCTGCTGGTATAGCTGCTGCCGTGCCAGGTGTAGCTGTCGCACGCCGTGACGGTCTCACTGTTGGTGGTGCTGCTGTTTATCGTCAGGGTCATTGTCACTACGCTGTCGCAGCCTTCGCTGTTGGTCACCACGCCTGTGGCGCTGCCCGGACGTGTGTAGGTATGGCCCTGCCACACCAGGCTGTCGCAGCCGCTCAGCGTGCCGTAGCCCGTGGTGCTGTGGCCTATGGTAAGCAGCAGTGTCGCCACGCTGTCGCAGCCTTCGGCGTTGGTCAGGGTGTCGACAAGTATTGCATCTTCCTGATAGCTGCGGCCGTTCCACACGTAGCTGTCGCAGCCTCTGACACGGCTGCTGCTCGTGCTGCTGTGGCCAAGCGTCAGGTCGAGGCTGTACACGCGGTCGCAGCCTTCGGCCACGCCGTCGGGCACGGTGTCGTTATAGATGCCGCTCTGCAGGTAGCTGCGGTCACGCCATGTGTAGCTGTCGCACGCGGTGGCCACGGTCTGCTCGGTCACGCTAACGCAGGCGTTGCTCCACACTGCGTATAGTATCATGTTGCCGTTGGTGGTGATAACCTGTCCAAGCGAGTACTCGGGGCTTCCGTTGGCACGGCGGCTCCAACCTATCATGTAGAAGCCGTCGCGGTAGAAGGTGTCGGCTGCCAGAGCCACGGCGTTGCCACGGCACACGCTCTGCGTGAACGAGGCCGCGCTGGCCGATGCGGCACTGCGGTAGGTTATAACGTCGTTGGCCAGCATGGTGAGCGTCAGCGTCACTATGCTGTCGCAGCCTGCCACGGTGGCCAGCGTGTCGCTGTAGGTGCCGGCGGCATCGAGCAGACGGCCGTTCCAGCGCATGGAGTTGCACACGCTCTGCGTCTCGCTGCTAGTGGTGCTGTGGTTTATAGTGAGATCGAGTGTCACGACACTGTCGCAGCCGTTGGCGGCGGTGAGGGTCGTGTCGGCTACAGTGCTGTTAGTGTAATTTGTTCCATACCACTCATAGCTGTCGCAGGCTGTGGCTTGCAGGCTCGATGCATAGGAGTGGTTGACGGTGAGGTTGAGTGTCACGACGCTGTCGCAGCCGTTGGCGGCGGCGAGGGTACGGGTAGCACTGGTGCTACTGGTGTAGGTGGTGCCGCCCCATGCGTAGCTGTCGCAGGCGGTGACTGTCTCAAGGCCAGTGGTGCTGTTATTGATGGTGAGGTTGAGGGTTACGACGCTGTCGCAGCCGGCGGCGTTAGTAAAGGTTCTGGTGTCGCTGGTGCTGGCGGTATAACGTGTGCCTTTCCATATATAGCTGTCGCAAGCCTCGGCGGTCTCGCTGCCAGTGCTGCTGTGGCGCACCTCGAAGTGCAGCGAAGTGACCGAGTCGCAGCCTGCGGCGTTCACATAGTGGAACACCTCGTCGACCGAGGCATGGTACACCGTGTCGCGCCACACTATGCTGTCGCAGGCTGTACGGGTGTACGAGCCCTCGCTGCCATAGTGTACCGTGAGGTTGAGCGTCATTATGCTGTCGCAGCCTGCCGCGTTGGTGAGGCGCGATTCATACACGCCGCTCTGGTAATAGGTGGTGCCGCTCCACACCGTGCTGTCGCACACCGTGTTCGCGTACTCTGCAAACGAGCTGTGGTTCACCGTCAGGCGCAGGGTGTCGACTGTCGAGCAGCCGTTGGCTGTAATCACGCTCTTCAGGTACTGCCCGCCCGTGGTGTAGGTAGAGCCGTTCCATACATAGCTGTCGCAGGCCGTGGCTATGGTAACGTCGCCTTCGCCCGAGTAGAGCAGTGTCAGGTGCAGCGTCACCGTGCTGTCGCAGCCCGCAGCGTTCTGTATGGTATGGGTGGCGGTATTGGTGGCTGCCGTGTAGAGCGTGCCGTACCACACCATGCCGTTGCACACCGTGGCCGACGTGTCGCCGCTGGTGCTGTGGTTCATCGTGAGGTTCAGCGTCACCGTGCTGTCGCAGCCCTCGCTGGTGGCAAGGGTGGCGCTGTAGGCGCCGGAGGCGGTGTACACCTGTCCCATCCAGTTGTAGCTGTCGCACGCCGTCACAGCGGTCGATGTGCTCGTGGAGTGGTTCACCGTTAGCGTCAGCGTCACGTTGCTGTCGCATTCTGCGGCGTTGGTCAGGGTTCTGGTGTCGCTGGTGCTGCTGGTGTAGTTGGTGCCCAGCCATGTGTAGCTGTCGCACGCCGTGACGCTCTCGGCACCGCTGGTGCTGTGTTTCACGGCGAGGTGTACCGTGCGTATGCTGTCGCAGCCACTTACGGTACTATAGTAGGCCGTGGTGTCGAGGCTGGTGCTGTAGTAGTTGCCGTTCCACAGTACACTGTCGCAGCCTGTGAGGTTGTCGGAGCCGCGGTAGGTATGACCCAGAGCGAGGCGTATGGTGTCGGTCGAGGCGCAGCCTGCGGCATTGGTGTAGCCGTACAGGTGTGTACCGTTGGAGGTGTAGAGCGCGTCGCCCTTCCACCGCAAGCTGTCGCACACGCTGCTGTCGTAGGCGGTGTAGGTGCCGTGGTTGATGGTCACCGTCATGGTCACTATGCTGTCGCATCCGGCAGCGGTGCGGAGCGTGTCGGTGTACGAGCCTGTCGCGGTTATGCGTGCACCGTTCCACAGGTACTGTTCGCAAACCGTAGCTTCCACGCTGTTGTAGGCGGTGTGGTTCACCGTCAGGTCGAGCAGCATGATACGGTTGCAGCCGCCGGGCAGCACGCCGTACAGCGTGTCGCTGTACTGTCCCGTGGCGGCGATATGGCGACCGCGCCATGTGGTGCTGTCGCAAACGCTCTGCACCGTGGTTTCGACAATGTCAACGCAGTTGCTGCTCCACACGGCATAGAGTGCCATGTTGCTTATCGGCGTTATCGAGGCTCCGGCGTTGTACTCCACAACACCTATAGGGCTGGTGGCCCAGCCGGTCATGTAGTAGCCTTCGTTGCTGAAGGTGTCGCCGAGCAGCGTTAGCGGCATGGTGGCGCACACTGTCTGCATGGCCGAGTCGTTGGCGGCGGTGTTGCTGTAGTATGTAACGGTGTATTCAGGACGTATGGTGAGGCGCAGCGTCACCGTGCTGTCGCAGCCTGCCGCATTGGTAAGTGTGGCATAGTACACGCCGCTGGCGCTGTAGGTCTGGCCCTGCCATGCGTAGTTGTCGCAGGCGGCGGCGGTCTCGCTGCCCGAGGTTGAGCGGTTGACGGTCAGCCTCAAGGTGGCGGTGCTGTCGCAGCCGTTGGCGGCAGTCAGCGTGGCCATCGCCGTGGTGTCGGCGGTGTAGGTGTGCCCCAGCCACGTGTAGCTGTCGCAGGCGGTGGTGAGCTGTGAGCCCGCCGTGGAGTGGTTCAACGTGAGTTGCAGTATCGCCGTGCTGTCGCATCCGTTGGTGGTGGTAAGCGTGGCGTAGTTCTCCGACGAGTAGGAGCCCGAAGCCGTGAGCAGCTGGCCGAGCCATGTGTAGCTGTCGCAGGCCGTAGCCGTCACGGTGCTCTCCACGCTGTGTGCCACGTTGAGCGCAAGGGTAGCCACACTGTCGCAGCCTGCCGCATTGCGCAGCGTGGTTGTGTAGTTTCCGGTGGCGTTGTAGGTCTGGCCGTGCCATGTGTAGCTGTCGCACACGGTGAGCTGCTGGCTGCCCGACGTGCTCTGACGCACCACGAGGCGCACTTCGGCCACACTGTCGCATCCGTTCTGCGCCGTGAGCAGCATGCTCTGCGTGGTTGTCGAGTAGAAGGTCCGCTCTTGCCATGTGATGCTGTCGCAGGCGCTGCGCTCCTCCGAGCCTGTGGTGGCGTAGTTCACCGTAAGTATCAGCCGCAGGGTGCTGTCGCAGCCTGTGGCGTTGCTCAGCACGCGCTCCGCCGTGGTGTCGGCGGTATAGGTGGCGCCCCGCCATGTGTAGCTGTTGCAGGCGGTGATGCGCTGCTCGGCTATCGAGCTGTGACCTATGGTGAGGTTGAGGGCATAGATGCGGTTGCAGCCGCCCGGCACGTCGTTGAACACCGTGTCACGGTACACGTCGGTGGCAGTGTAGGTACGGCCGCGCCATACATAACGGTCGCAGGCCGCTGCCGACGACTGCATCGTGACATCCTGGCACGAGCTGCTCCACACCGCGTAGAGCGTCAGGTTGCCCGTGAGGCGCACCGCGCTGCCAAGGGCGTAGTCGACGGTGGCTCCGCCGCTCGTGGTGCTCCAGCCTGTCATCACGTAGCCTTCCATGCTGAAGGTGTCGGCAAGCAGGTAGAAGTCGGCTCCCGAGCAGTGGTTTTCGCGTATCTGCTGGTTGTTGGCGTTGTTGCTGTGGTATGTGATGTTGTATTCGGGCAATATGGTGAGGTAGAGGGTGGCGGTGCTGTCGCATCCGTTGGCGGCGGTGAGGGCCTGGCTGTAGGTGCCGCTCATGGTGTAGGTGGTACCCATCCATGTGTAGCTGTCGCAGTTGCTCACCGTCTCGCTGCCGCTCTGGCTCTGGTTGATGGTGAGTTGCAGCGTGGCCACGCTGTCGCAGCCCTCGGCGTTGGTGAGGGTGGTGCTGTAATAGGTACCGCTGGCGGTATAGGTCTGTCCCATCCAGTTGTAGCTGTCGCAGGCGCTGCGCAGCAGACCACCAGTCGACGAGTGTTTCACTACGAGTGTCACGCTCACCGTGCTGTCGCATCCTGCGGCGTTGGTCATGGTCTGCTGCTCGTAGCCCGAGCGGTAGTAGGCCGTGCCGTTCCACACCACGCTGTCGCAGCCTGTGGCGGTGGCCGTGCCGCTGGTGGCGTGGTCGATGGCCATGGTGAGGGTCACCGTGCTGTCGCAGCCCTCAACGTTGAGGGCGGTGGCGGTGTAGGTGCCGCTGGCGGTATAGGTGGAGCCCATCCAGTGGTAGCGGTCGCAGGCGCGGTCGCTGATGCTCGTGGCCGACGAGTGGCGCAGGGTGAGGCGCATCGTGGCGGTACTGTCGCACCCTGCCGCGTTGGTCAGCACGACGGTGGCCGTGGTCGAGTTGCTGTAGGTGTGTCCCTGCCATGTCAGGCTGTCGCAGGCGGTGAGGCTCTCGCTGCCCTCGCTGCTGTTGTTCACGGTAAGTGTAAGCAGATACACGCGCGTGCACTGCGTGCGTATGTTCGGGTCGTCCGACGTCCTCACTCCGAAGAGCACCGTGTCGCTGTAGTTGCCGCTGGCTGTCAGCGTGCGGCTGCGCCACGAGTAGCTGTCGCAGGCCGTGGCGAGGGTGCTGATAACGGTGTCGCGGCACTGCGTGGCCCACACGGCATAGAGCTCCATGTCGGCATTGAGGTTGATATAGCTGCCGGCCAGGTAGTCCACGCTGCCGTTGCTGCGCTCGCTCCAGCCGCTGATGTAGTAGCCGTTGCGCACGAAGATGTTGTCGGCAATGGTTATAGGCTCTGTCTGGCAGGTGGTGGCACGCTGCTGACGGTCGGTGCCGTCGTTGCTGTAGTAGGTTATCGTGTAGTTGGGCAGCACTGTCAGTGCAAGGGTGGCGGTGCTGTCGCAGCCGTTGGCGGCGGCGAGGGTGGCGGTGGCCACGGTGTCATGTGTGTAGACGACACCCTGCCACACGTAACGGTTGCACACCGTGCGGGTCTCGTTGCCGCTCGTCGAGTGCTTGATGGTCAGGTTCAGGGTCACCGTGCTGTCGCATCCTGCCGCGTTGGTGAGCCTGTAGGTGGGGCTCGCCGTCGATGTGCGGTAGGTCTGGCCGTCTATCCAGCGCAGGCTGTCGCAGGCCGTGGCGCTGTACACGCCGCGGCTACTGGCGTTGATGGTGAGGTGCAGCGTGGCGGTGCTGTCGCAGCCGTTGGCGGCGGTAAGCGCGGCGGTGTAGTCGCCTGTAGCGGTGCGCGGCGTGCCGTGCCATGTGTAGCTGTCGCAGGCCGTGAGGCTCTGGCTGCCTGCCGTGCTGTGGTTGATGGTCAGGTAGAGGGTGGCCACGCTGTCGCATCCTGCCGCGTTGGTCAGCGTCGCCGTGTAGGTGCCGCTGGTGGTGTACGACGGAGCGTCGTTAACGTTCCACACATAGCTGTCGCAGGCTGTCATGCTCTGGCTGCCGGCACTGCTGTGGTTCACGGCAAGCACCAACGTGGCTATGCTGTCGCATCCTGCCGCGTTGGTGAGGTTCACGGTCACCGTGGTGTCGGCCGTGTAGCGCACGCCGTTCCAGGTGTAGGCATCGCAGGCGGTGCTGCGTGTGGTGCTGTTGTTCGAGCGGGCTATGGTCAGGTCGATAGTGTATATGCGGTTGCATCCGCCTGCTATCACGCCGTAAAGGGTGTCGCTGTACACGCCCGTCGAGGTGTAGCTATGGCCGCGCCATGTGTAGCTGTCGCACTCGGTGCGGCTGTCGCGCTCGGTGATGTCGCTGCAGGTGCTGCTCCACACGGCGTAGAGTGCCATGTTGCCGCCCACCGTCACCTGCTGGCCGAGGCTGTAAGTGGCACTGCCGTTGGCCGTGGTGCTCCAGCCTGTCATGCTGTAGCCCTCCATGTGGAAGGTGTCGGTGAGGAGGAATATCTGCGAGCCCGAGCAGTAGCTCTGCGCCAGCACTCGGCTCTCGGTGTTGTTGCTGTAATAGGTAACGGTGTAGTCGGGCAGTATGGTGAGCGTCAGCGTCGCCGTACTGTCGCATCCTGCCGCGTTAGTCAGGCCCGTGCGGGTGTACGAGCCGCTCTGGCTGTAGGTGGTGCCGTTCCACTCAGATTGCGTGCAGGCTGTCACCTGCTCGTTGCCCGTGGTGCTGTGACCGAGGCTGAGCAGCAGCGTGGCGCTGCTGTCGCATCCTGCCGCGTTGGTCAGCGTGATGGTCAGGGTGGTGTCGGTCGTCAGCCGCTGGCCGTTCCATGTGTAGGCGTCGCAGGCTGTGGCGCGCTGCATGCCCGACGACGAGCGGCGCACCGTGAGCGTCATGGCCACAGTACTGTCGCACCCTGCTGCGTTGGTCAGCGTGTGCGTGGTGGTGAGCGACGAGTGGTAGGTGTTGCCGTTCCACACTATGCTGTCGCAGCCCGTGCGGCTGTCGCTGCCGCTGGTGCTGACGTTGACGGTCAGGTGCAGCGTGGCGGTGCTGTCGCAGCCTTCCGCGTTGGTGAGGCTGCCCGGCGCACTGGTGTAGTCGCCGCTGGCCGTCAGGGTCTGACCCATCCACACGTAGCGGTCGCACGCCGTGGCGCGTTGCGAGCCTGTCGACGAGTGGTTCACCGTCAGGTACAACGTCGCCGTGCTGTCGCACCCTGCCGCGTTGGTGAGGGTGGCGGTGGCTATGGCCGACGCCGTGTAGGTGTTGCCCTGCCATGCGTAGCTGTCGCACTGCGTCACGGTCTGTGTGCCTGCCGTTGAGTAGCCAACCGTGAGAGCCAGCTCATACACGCGGCTGCAGGCGTCGGTCAGCACTATGCCGTTGCTGCCGAAGCGCACGGTGTCGCGGTAGGTGTCGGTGGCTGTAAGCGTGCGGCCTCGCCATGCGAAGCTGTCGCAGGCTGTGGCGCTCTCGTGCAGCAGCGTGTCGCGGCACTGCGTGGCCCATACGGCATAGAGATCCATGTTGCCCGTGGGGGTCAGCGTGGCTCCCGGCACATGGTCCACATAGCTGTGCAGGTCGCTCTCCGTCCAGCCCTCTATGTAGTGGCCTTCGCGGCTGAACACGGTGTCGAGCACCGTGTGGCTGTTGCCTGCGCACACCGTCACCAAGCGTGTCTCGTCGGTAGCGTAGTTGCTGTGGTAGGTTATGGTGTAGTTGTCTCTTATGGTGAGCCGCAGGGTCACTACGCTGTCGCAGTTGTTGGCGGCTGTCAGGGTGTCTTTATATGTGCCGCTGGTGGTGTAGGTGCGGTTGTTCCAGGTGTAGCTGTCGCAAGCCGTAGCCGTCTGGCTGCCGCTGGTCGAGCGGTTCACGGTGAGGCGCAGCGTGGCGGTGCTGTCGCATCCGTTGGCGGCTGTCAGCGTGTGCTGTGCCGTCTGCGACGAGGTGTAGAGCGTGCCGTGCCAACGCAGGCTGTCGCACACCGTCAGCGTCTCGCTGCCGCTGGTAGACAGGTTGATGGTCAGGTGCAGCGTGGCCACGCTGTCGCAGCCGTTGGCGGCCGTCAGGGTGGTGCTGTAGTCGCCCGTGGCGTTGCGTGTGGTGCCGTACCAGGTGTAGCTGTCGCACGCCGTACGGCTCTCGTCGCCTGCCGTCGAGCTCTTCACCTGCAGCGTCAGCGCCGTGGTGCTGTCGCAGCCGTCCATGTTGGTCGAGTGCTGCTGCACCGTGGTGGTGGCGTAGTAGGCGGTGCCTTGCCACAGCACGCTGTCGCAGCCCGCCATCATGCTGGTGCCGCTGTTGCTGTGGTTCACCGTCAGGAGCAGTCGCTTGATGCTGGTGCAGCCGTTGGCGTCGGTGAAGTTGTGGGTGGCCGAGCTGGTCGAGGCTCTGTAGGTGCGGCCGTACCAGTCGAAGGTGTCGCAGGCCGTCACCGTGGTGTCGTGGGTGGCGCCGCGGTTTATGGTGAGGTTAAGCTCGTAGTAGTAATGGCAGCGTCCGCTCACGCCTATCGTCATGGTGTCGCGGTAGGTGCCCGAGGCGGTGAGTTGCTGGCCGTGCCACACCGTGCTGTCGCAGGCGGCGAGGCTCTCGTGTATGGTGCTGTCCTCGCAGGTGCTGCTCCACACGGCGTACAGCACTCTGTCGCCCGTAAGGGTCAGGCTGGCGCCGGGCAGGTGGTCCACGCCGCCGTTGGCGCTCTCCGACCATCCCTGCAGGAAGTAGTCGTCGCGGTCAAACACCGTCGAGCTCAGTGTTATGGGCTGCGACGCGCAGGTGCTGTCGTTCGCCGTGGCTATGGGCTCGTAGTTGCTGTTATAGGTCAGGTGGTATTTGGGCAGCACGGTGAGCGTGAGGGTCAGCGTGCTGTCGCAGCCATACCGGTTGGTGGTGCTGTAGGTGTAGCTGCCGCTGGTGCTGCGGTATACGCCGTGCCATGTCATGCCATCGCACACCTCGGCGGCGGTGTCGCCACCGTTCGAGCGGTTGATGACGAGGTACAAGGTGTCGACGCTGGCGCATCCCTCGCCGTTCACGTAGTTGCGGGTCACGCTGGTGCTGCTGGTGTAGGTGGTGCCGTGCCACTCGTAGCTGTCGCAGGCCGTATGGCTCTCGCTGCCGTAGGTGGAGTGGTTGATGGTCAGGTGCAGCGTGTCGGTGCTCGGGCAGCCGTTGGCGGCGGTGTAGCTCCTCGTGGCCGTGGTGCTGCTGGTGTAGCTGGTGCCGTACCAGGTGTAGCTGTCGCAGGCCGTCAGCGTGGTGCTGTTGTAGGTGCCTTCGTTAACCGTGAGGGTCAGCGTCACTATGCTGTCGGCGCCTGTGGCGGCCGTCAGGGTGTCGGTGTAGTTGCCCGCCTCGCTTATGGTGTAGCGGTTCCACACCATGGGCAGCGCCGTGGCGCACACGGTCTCCTGTAATGTTACACGCACGTTCCTATATACGACTATGCGCAGTTGATGCGTGCTGTCGCAGCCGTTGGCGCCTATGGCGTGCAGGCTTATTGTGGTGTCGTTGCCCGTGGGGTTGTAGCTGGTGCCGTAGTAGTTGTACGGCAGGTTGTTCTCAAGTACGTACACCGTCGAGCTTCCCGTGGTGGGCTGCAGCAGTGCCAGGTGCAGCGTCACGGTGCTGTCGCACCCTGCCATGCTGGTGAAGGTGCGGTTGTATGTGCCGGCGCTCTTGTATATGCGGCCGTAGAACTCGGTGCTGTCGCCGCTGCATATCTGGCGGTAGTCGTCCACGTTGTACGTGGGCACCACGTGCAGTGTCATGGCCAGCAGGCTGTCGGCGCCCGTCGTCGCCGTCAGGCGCACGGTGGCGTAGATGTGTGCCACGGTGTTGCCGTCGGGGTTCTGCGCGTTGGCCTCGGCAACGGTGAAGGTTCTCGTGTTCCATGTCAACGGCAACGCGCTGGCGCACACCGTGCTGTCGGCGGTGTTATTCACGTTGCGGAACACGTGCAGCCTCAGCGAGTCGATGCTGTCGCACCCTGCGGCGTTGGTGTAGTGGCGCACGTATACGGTGTCGTCGGCGTCGGTGCGCAGCTGCTCACCGAAGTAGGAGTAGGGCAGGGCGTTCTCAAGGGTCGAGGCGCTGTAGCTGTGCGTGGTGCTGTAGCGCACCGTCAGGTGCAGCGTGTCGGTGCTCGGGCATCCGGCCGAGGTGTTGTAGTTGCTCGTGTAGGTGCCGCCAGTGGTATAGGTTTGCACGTTGCCGTGGTTGGCCCACGTGTATATGTCGCACACGTCCTGACTCTCGCCGCTGTTGCTGTTGTAGTTCACCGTCAGGTCGAGACGGTACACGCTGTCGCACAGTCCCGAGGCCGAGATGCCGGGCAGCACGTCGTAGTACACGCCCGTGGCGTTGTAGCTCTGGCCGCGCCAGGTGTAGCTGTCGCAGGCCGTCTCGCTGTCGTAGTTGGTGTCGTTGTAGAACACCGTCAGGCGCATCACCAGCAGGCTGTCAACGCCAAGGGTGTTGGTGAGCCTCACCAGGTGTGCTCCGCTGCCTGTGAAGGTGTAGCCGTTCCAGGTCAGCGGCAGGGCGGTGTAGCATATCGACGAGTCGGCGGTGGCTCTCGAGTTCCACAGCACCGTCAGGTTGTAGTATATCGTGCTGTCGCATCCTGCGGCGTTGGTTATCACTATGGGGAAGTTCACGGTGTCCTGTCCGAAGGAGTGGCCGTGGAACAGGTGCGGCAGGTCGTTCTCCTCCACCACGGTGTCGTAGCGGCTCGTGGTGCTGCGGCGCACCGTGAGGTAGAGGGTGTCAGTGCTGGGACACCCTGCCGTGGTGTTGTACTGGTAGGTATAGGTGCCGCTGTTGTAGTACGGCGTGTTGTTCCATGTGTAGCTGTCGCACACGTTCTGCGTGTACGCCGTGCTGCTGTTGTAGTTCACCGTCAGGTGCAGCGTGTCCACGCTCGGGCAGCCGTTGGCGGGATTGCTGTAGCTGCTCGTGTAGGTGCCGCCGGCGGTGTAGGTGTTGGTGTTGCCGTTGTTGCTCCAGGTGTAGCTGTCGCAGGCTGTCTCGCTGTAGGCGGTGTTGCTGTTGTAGTTCACCGTCAGGTAAAGCGTGTCCACGCTCGGGCAGCCGTTGGCGGGATTGTTGTAGCTGCTCGTGTATATGCCCGTGGCGGTATGCGTCTGGCTGTTGCCGTGGTTAAGCCACGTGTAGCTGTCGCAGGTCGTCTGGCTTTCGCTGCTGTTGCTGTTGTAGTTCACCGTCAGGCTCAGGGTGTCTGTGCTCGGGCAGCCGTTGCCGTCGGTGTAGCTATGTGTGGCGGTGGTGCTGGCGGTATAGCTGCTGCCGTTGCCAGTGGTCCAGGTGTAGCTGTCGCAGGCCGTCACCGTCTCGGTGTGGCCGCTGTTGTGGTTCACCGTCAGGTAGAGCGTGTCCACGCTCGGGCAGCCGTTGGCGGCCGTGTAGCTGCTGTAGTAGGTGCCGCTGGTGGTCTGCGTCTGACTGTTGCCGTTGTCGTTCCATGTGTAGCTGTCGCAGGCCGTCTGGCTGTAGGCGGTGCTGCTGCTGGGCTTGATGGTCAGGTGCAGCGTGTCGGTGTTGGTGCAGTTGCCTGTGGTGGGCAGGGTGTACTGGTGGGTATGCGTGCCGCTGGTGGTGAAGTCCATCCCCAGATTGTTGTTGTTCCATGTGTAGCTGTCGCAGGCGGTGGCGGTGAAGCTGTTGTGCACCGTGGTGTACACCGTCAGCTGCAAGGTGTCGATGCTGGCGCAGCCCTCGTCGGTATTGTAGCTGTTGGTGTAGGTGCCACCGGTGGTGTAGGTCTGCGTGGTGCCGTGGTTGTTCCAAGTGTAGCTGTCGCAGCCCTCTGCCAGGATGGTAGTGCTGCTGTTGTGGTTGATGGTGAGGTGCAGCGTGTCGACGCTTGGGCATCCGTTGGCGGCGGTATAGGAGTGATAGTAAGTGCCAGAGGTGTTGTAGATGTCACTTGTCTCGCTCGTCTCGTTGGAATTATAGTCCCAGACTAACCGGACAGAGAACCCGAAGTACCGACCGTTGAGGTGGCTGCTGGGGTAGAGGTTGTCACTGTAGAAGAACACGTAGTCCGCGTAGCCGCTATTGTAGTACGACGAGGACCAGTAGTAACCGTCGGACCCGACGTAGCTCGCGCTCGTGCCGTAGCGGCCGCCCGCGGCAGGCAAAAACACTGCTCCGGCGGCCTGCATCGCTGTCCAGTTGTCGGCTGTGTAGTTGTTGCCTGTGTAATTGGCTCCGCTTGTGTTGATGTTTGTGGGCTGCGTCAAGCCACCGGGATGACTGTAGCTGTCGGGGAACAATATTACTCCTGACACACCGGCCACTGTACCTTTGGCGTAGCGAGCGTTGGAAACCCCATTCACCGTTGACGCACTGCGGGTGTTGAACAGGTACACCCACTCGTCTTTTGTCAGCGTACGCCATAAGCCAGCGGCGTTGCCGCCGTTGCTTATCGCGTTGTACACGCCCCAGTCCGCGTTGGCGTAACTGTCGGTTAAATTGTAACTGCCTACAGGCCCGTATAAAGAACCATCTATGTTGTCCGTATTGTATGGTTGGTAATAGGTGTTGCCGTTGTTCCATCCGCTGGTTCCCCAGCCGAACAAGTCGCGGTCAACGTTGGCATTTGCGGAGTTCTGGCCGGTGGTTGTGCCGAAGTAATCATACTGGTGCTCGGCGAATCTCCAGTACGGTGTGGCGGCACTGCCTATGTACTGCAGGTTGCCCTGCGAGATGTACACTTGCGAGTTTGCGCCTACGCTGAATTGGCTGTTTATTGCTCCTGTGGGAGCTCCGTAGGAGGTGGTATGCCATGCGAAGCTGTCGCAGGCTACCTGCGTGTAGGCCATGTTGGTGTTGTAGTTTACCGTCAGGTTGAGGGTCACCACGCTGTCGCAGCCTGCCGCGTTGGTCAGGGTGTGGGTGGCGGTGCTGTTGCTGGCGGTGTAGGTCTGGCCGTTGATCCAGGTGTAGCTGTCGCAGGCGGTCTGCACGTCGGTGCCCGTGGTGCTGTGGCGCACCATAAGCTCGAGGGTGACGATGCTGTCGCAGCCTGCGGCATTGGTGCGGTGCACAGTGTCGGTCACATTGCTGGCAGTATAGGTCTGCCCGTTGCCGGCCATCCATGTGAAGCTGTCGCACATATCATACGCATCGGTGTAGCTGGTGCTATAGCGTACCGTAAGGCTCAGCGTCACAAGGCTGTCGCAGCCTGCTGCATTTATGCGGTGTGCCGTATCGGTTGTATTGCTTGCCGTGTATGTCTGTCCGTTGCCTGCTGTCCATACCAAGCTGTCGCACACGTTATACACGTCGGTATAGCTGCTGCTGTAGTTCACCGTCAGGTTAAGGGTTACGAGGCTGTCGCAGCCTGCGGCGTTGGTGCGGTGCACCGTGTCGGTGGTGTTGCCCGCCGTGTAGCTGCGGCCGTTGCCTGCCGTCCATACAAAGCTGTCGCATGCCGTGTAGTTGTCGGTGCCCGCGGTGCTGTGGTTCACCGTCAGGTTGAGGGTGGTGACGGCCTGCCCGTATTCGGTGGTGATGGTGTCGCGGTAGATGCCCGAGGTGGCTATCCATCGCTGCATCCAGTAGATGCTGTCGCAAACCGTGCTGTCGATGCTCTCGTTGGTGGTGGTGAGGATAGTGAGGTACAGCGTGTCGCGGCTCACGCAGCCGTAGGCGTTGTTATACATGTCGCCAAGGCGGCGCCCGCTGGTGGTGTAGGTGGTACTGTGGCCGTTGTTCACCCACGTGTAGCTGTCGTACGCGTACACATGGTAGCCCGTGTCGGTGCGCGGGAAGAAGTGCAGCTTCAGCGTGTCGACGCTCTGGCAGCTCTCGTTGAAGTAGGTGTACGTATAGCTGCCTTCGCGCGTGTAGTTCTGATAGTGCCACACCAAGTTGGAGCACACCGTGGTGTCGGTCACGTTGTGCAGCGAGCGGCGTATGGTGAGCCGCAGCGTGTCGACGCTCGGGCAGCCCACGCCGTTGTTGTAGCGGTAGTAGTAGTCGCCCGTGGCGTTGTACAGCGTGCCGTGCCAGTACATGCTGTCGCACACGTTCCTTGTGTCGACGATATGTGTGCTGCTGTTCACCGTGAGGAACAGGGTGTCCACCACGTCGCAGCCGTAGCTGTTCTGCCGCAGCGCCGTGTATAAGCCTGTGGCGTCATAGAAGCGGTCGTTCCATGTAATGCTGTCGCACACCGTCAGCCTGTCCGACGTAGCCTCGGCGGGCACCACGGTGAGCCGCAGCGTCACCGCGCTGTCGCACTCTGCCATGTTGGGTATCGTGTCGATGTACACTCCCGAAGTGTCGTACACCATGCCGTGCCATTCTATTGTCACGCAGGCCGTCACGCTGGTGTCGAGGCTGGTGTGGTAGCGGCGGTCGAAGTTGAGTTGCAGCACGCTGTCGCAGTTGGCTACCGTGCGCAGGGTGTCGTAGTACTCGCCCGTGGTGTCGAGTATGCGGTTCTGCCACAGGTACGGGTCGCACGACCCCTGCATGTCGATATTGTACATCGAGTAATTCACCGTCAGGTGCAGGTGCACTGTGCTGTCGCATTGGCTCTGGTTCTGGAACACGTGGGTAATAGAGTCCACCGACTCGGTGAAGAGCGTGTCGGCCCATCGCAGCGAGTCGCATATTGCCACGGTGTCGTACTTTAGGTGCGACAGGTTCACAGTCAGCGTCAGGTGCAGCACGCTGTCGCAGCCGTTGGAGGCACCGTTCTCTATGGTGTGCTTCATAGGTGGGTTGCCCACGAAAGGCTGTACGAGGCGCACCGAGTAGCCGTTGCGGCGGTAGTCGGTGGCCATCTCTATGGCGTCGTTGTCGGCCGAGAAGCCGAGGTAGTGGGCGGTACGCTGTGCGGCGTAGGTGGTGCTCCAGTAGTAGCCCGCCTCGTCGTCGCTCACCTCCTCACCGTCGCGCATGCCGGCGGCAGGCAGGAACACGGCTCCCGCCGCCTCCATCTGCGTCCACTGGGCGGCGCTGTAGCTGTTGGCGGTGTAGCTGTCGGTGACGCCCGCCGTGAAGCTCAGGCCAGCAGGCAGCTGCCACTCGTCGGGCAGCAGCACCAGGCCCTTCACGTTGTTGACGGTGGCAAGGCTTTGCAGCTGCGCGGCGTTGGCGCGGCCATCTATCAGGTATTCCCATTCGTCGTTGGTCAGCGTGCGCCACAGGCCCGCGCTGTCGCCGCCGTTGCTGATGGCGTTGTACACGCCCCAGTCGCTGTTGGCGAAGGTGCCGGTGATGTTGTGGTTCACTCCCGAGCTATAGGGGCCGTAGCCGTTGCCTCGGTTGTTGGCGGCACTGCCAACATCGTAGGGATGGTAGTAGGTGTTATTGTTGTTCCAGCCGCTGGTGGCCCAGCCGTATAGGTCGATCCATGCCGTCTGGGTGGCACGGTCGTCCTCCTCGGTGCTGTTGCCGGCGGCCTCGCCTATGTAGTCGTACTGGTTGGTGGCAAAGCGCCAGGTCGACGTCGAGGCCTGGTACTGCAGGTTGCCGCGGCTGAAGTTGACGCGCTGTCCTTCGCCTATCGAGAAGGCTCCCTGCAACGCTCCCACGCCGTACTCTATACGGCGGTAGGTGTTGCCGAACCACACCAGCGAGTCGCACGCCACTATCTCAACGGTCTCGTGCACGCTGGGTGTCACCGTGAGGTACATCACGTGCACCTCGCGGCAGTTGCTGGCGTTGAGCGACGTGTCCTTGAACTCGCCCGCCCCCGTCAGTGCATGGCCGCGCCATGTGTATGGCAGCTCGCTCTCGCATATCGTCTGCCACACCGTGTCGTGCGGCATGCTCTCGATGGCGATGGTGAGCATGGTCACCGAGTCGCACCCTTGCGAGGTGCGCGTGGTGTCGGCTATGGTGCCGGCACCCGTGAAGAGGTGGCCGTTCCAGTTGTAGGGTATCTGTGCTTCGCACACCGTGCGGCGTGCCGTGCCCACGGGTATGGGCGATATGGTGAGTGTCTTGGTGGCTATGCTGTCGCAACCCAGCGCGGTGCGGCTGGTGTCGCTCTTGGTGCCGGGGGTCTGGAAGATGGTGCCGTCCCAGCGGTAGGGCAGCCAGCGGTTGCACACCTCGAGGCTGTCGTACGACCGCAGGTACTCGGTGGTGGCGAGGTGCAGGGTCACTATGCTGTCGCAGTTCATAAACACCTTGGTGGTGTCGCTATACACGCCCGCCACGTTGTAGGTGTGGCCTGCAAAGGCGTAGCTGCCGCCCTGGCACACGGTGTCGTAGATGTCGCGGCTGTTGTCGGGGCACTGGTAGGGGCACGACCCTATAGCCAGGTTGGGCCGCACGTAGGTGCTGTAGCCGTGGTTGGCGTCGAGGCCGTAGTAGGGGGCCGCGGGGTTGGGGTTGACGCCGTCGGAGTAGTAGGTAAGGGTACGGTGCACGCTGTCGGCGGGTACGGTGGTGACGAACTTGCAGTTGTCGCTGTAGAACTTGCCGTTGTTGTTGTCGATGGCAATAAGGAGGTTGCCCTTGCCGTTGTAGAGGAACACCGTGTCGAGCTGGAAGGTGTTCCAGCCTGCTATGCTGTTGAGGTTGCCTGTATAGACCACCGTCATGTTGGCCGGCGGCACGAAGTCGCTCGCACCGATGAACATACTCTTGGTGGTGTTGGCCATGTAGATGGTGCAGTTGTTGGCCGTGGCGGTATAGGTGTAGTTGGCATTGCTGGTGTTGTTGGCAAACTGCAGCGAAATGCTCTTTATCTCGGAAGCTCCCGACAGCTCGGCGCTGTCGATGATGGTCTGCATGTAGCTGTAGTTGAAGTAGCAGCTGAGCGGTATGTTGGTGCTTCTCGTGGTCGAGGCGGGGTTGCCTATGGTGTCGCTCCACTGGTCGTCGCAGCCGGTGCGGAACTCAACGGTGCGGCTCCAGACCGACGTGTCGCTGCCGCTGGTGGTGCGGATGCGGAAGAAGTACTTGGTGTTGCGCGTCAGGTTGCGCATCTGCATGAAGGTGGGGCCGCCGTACAGGTACCGCGGCTGGCCGCCGTAGGCCCAGTACTCGAGCGTGTAGTTGACTGAGGGGCTTGTATGACGCTCCCACCATACCGTAGCGGTGGTGTCGGTGATGTTGGTGACTGTGGGGTTGAGGGGGCGGAAGGGGCTTGTGAGCCGCTCTATCCTTATGTCGTCCAAGATGGCTACGCTGGTGGTGTAGGCAACGTCAGTGGTGATGGGCGAGTAGAAAGCCAGGTAGCGCACGTTGTCGGGGATGTTGTAGGTTGAGAGGTCTATCGAGATGTCCTGCAGTGCGCCAGGGGTCAGCGAGGTGAGGTCGACGGTGTCGAGCGGTACGAGGGCGCTGAGGTCGAGCGGGTCGGTGGTGGTGGCTATGATGAAGCGGGTGCCGTAGGTGCTGAGGGTGGCGGGAGTACGCTGCGCCACGAGGCTCAGGCGGCACAGCCGAAGCGGCGTGTTGACGGTGGGCGTCACGATGCCCGAGTACTTGGTGGCGTTCGACGAGAAGCGCAGCATCTTGCCTTGGTCGTAGTAATGGAAGGTGATGTTCTTGGCTTGTACGTATACTCGGGCATCCACTATATCGGTGTTGAAGTAGCGCCAGCAGGGGTCGAGTTTGGACTGGCTGTTCTCAGTCCACTCCTCGAAGTCCTGATAGTAGGGCACCTGTATCGACACGCACTGCGTCTGCATGGTGATGGTCCACGACCAGTTGGAGAACGACGTGTCGTTGCAGCGCACGCGTGCCGCCACCGTGTAGCTCTGGCCCGGCTGCAGACCGGTGACGGTGTAGGTGGGCGACGGCAGGCTGTCGTAGAGCACGTAGGTGGTCGAGTCGTTGAGGTCGAAGGTGTCGGCCACGCCTATGGCATACTGGTAGTACAGCGGCGTGCGGTAGTTGTTGTCGGTAAAGGTCAGGGTGGCGTTGGTCGAGTCCACATGCGTCACCACGGGCTGCGACGGCTGCGCGCAGTCGTTCACTATGCCGAGGTGGAAGGCATCCACGTAGAGGTAGTAGGTGCCGTTGGGGGCGGTGCTGTAGTAGTGTATGGCTACGTACTTGGTGTTGTAGGGCAGCGTCTGGGTGTAGTATTTCCAGTTGCCCAACACGGCATCGTTAACCTCGTCGGTCCATGTGAAGTCGGCGTCGAGGTCGTCGCCCGTGGTGGAGTAGCCCACCTTGAAGCGCTCGACGACGTTGCTGTGCGACTTCTGATAGAAGAACGAGAGCTCCAGCGGGCCGTCGGCCGAGAAACGCGGAGTGACGAGGTACTGGTCATACTCGTGCGCAGCGTTGGCGCTTCCCGAGCTGAATCGGAACATCTGGTTGCCGTCGTAGGCTCCGCTGGTGATTGAGCTGCCGTTGACGTGGCTCATATTGTTGGTGTTGCTGCTCGAGGGTTTGATGGCCGACCAGCAGGTGGGCGGATAGTTGCCTTCGAAGCTCTCGTCGAGCGACTGGTTGTCGTTGACAAGCACGCTGTCGCAGTTGACGGTGAGCATGATGCTGTCCAGGTAGAGGTAGTTGGTGTTGTAGCCGTCAATGGCCTGGTTCATCTTGGGGACGAAGAAGGTGACGTAGCCGTCGTTGATGCCGTAGTCGATAAAGCGCATCTCGTACTCGCGCACCCTGTAGCGCGAGTCGCTGGTCATATCGACAAGCATCAGGGTGTCGAAGGTTGATATATCCTCGGGATCGCTCATAACGCCAACATAGATCTTGGAGGCATTGCCTGCATTGCCTTGGATGGGTCGCCCCATCTTGAATCGCAGCATCAGGCGGTTGAGCGGCATGTTGACGTGAGGCATGGAGAGATAATAGTAATAGCTGTTGTTGCTGCCCATCCAAAGTGCTCTGCTGGCTATACCCACAAAGTTATTACCCGGGGAGTAGGTCTCGCAGTAGTCGGTACGGTAGTTTGCATTGGAATTGTGCGTCCAGCAGCCGTTGAAGTTGTTTACCTGACTGTTGTAGTTGTCGAAGGTCTCGAGGAACGGGATGGTGCGGTCCTGGCAGTTGGTGGTGACGGTGATGGGGCCTATATAGTCGCTTATGCTGTTGGCGCACACGTTGGCTATATAGATGTCGTAAGTGGTGCGCTCGCTGAGGCCCGTGATGGTGAAGGGCAGCGTGGGGGCATTGACCATGGCGCAGTTCTCGAGCGAGGTGCCTGTGTTGCCGTAGCGGATAACCCACTCCTCAACAGCGTGGCAGTTGCTGTCGGCGGTGACGGTGATGCTGTTGCCTCTCACCTCGGTTACACGCAGGTTGGTGGGATAGATGCACTCGGGTAAGGTGTCCAACTCGATGTCGTCGAGATATACAATGTTGTACTGAAAATCACTGTGGCCGGTGGCGGCGGGAGTCGGCACGAGGAACGCAAGGTAGCTGTCCTGCGAGTTATAATCCATCAGGTTTACCTCCTGCGGATGCCATTGATTGGTCGCGAGACCGCTGATGTCGAAAGTGTCTATCGGGTTGAAGGTATTGAGGTTGGTGGGGTCGCCCATGGAACCCAGTACCATTATGGCGCCATAGGAAGCGCTCGAGGTGTTGTAGCGGCGCAGCTTGAACTTCAAATTGAAGTCGCTAAGCGGACGTCCCAGCTCGGGCATTACAAGATGCTGCGTGCCGCTGCTGGTGCCATTGCTGGTGTAAAAGTACATGCATTTGCCGTCTGCTGCGTAGCTGGTGCTGTTGTACACGTAGGGTAAGTTGCTGTAGCGGTAGGTGCAGGCCTTGTACCAGCAGTCGCGCGGTGCCGCCGATGAACCGGTGCCCCAACTGAAAAACGACTCTTTTATGGGGAATTGGGTTACGGGACCGCACGCCGTGGTGAACGAGGTGCGGGTGCCGGGGGCGGCCGAGGTGTCGCTGGCTCCGCAGATGGCACGGATATAGACGTTGTAGGTAGTGGCGGGCGACAGACCCGTTATATTGACGCTTGAAGTGTTGGCTATCTGCCGCACGCCGGTGCCGTAGCTGCCTGTGCCGTACTCCACAAGCCACTGGCTCTCGCTGCCGCCTGCCGACCACGACACGCGACCGCTCGTCTGCGTTATCTGCGTGCAGGTGGGCATCGTCACCTGCGGGCACCATGTGGAGGGCGGCGTGAAGCGGTAGTAGCGGTAAGCGTCAGGCCATACCGCCGATGCGGCAACGCTACCGATGCTCACACTGTTCGTGGCTGTGGCTATGCCTATTATATCGCTGTCACTCGACGCCATGCCAACCTGAAACGAAGTGGGAATGTAGTTCGACCCAGTCGGCTGATCGTAAACAAGCTGTATCTCGTTGGTGGTCTCGAAGAGCTGCACCTGCCATTTTACGCATGAGTTGGTGTTTTGAAAGCCATTGAAATACCTAATCATGTAGTACTCCACCACAAGGCAGCGGTAGGGCGCAGTACCCGTCAACCGGTACTTGACATAGCCGTTGTTGCCCGTGCCAAGGTCGGCACCGCATCCGTTGATAAGCGGCACAAAGTTGCTCACCGCCGTAGAGAGGGTGGCCGTATGGTTCTGAACGCCGGGAACAGTGGAGCCAAAGCGTAGCACTCCGTTGCTGTTAACCGAGAACTGGCTGTAGCTTGTGCCGCCAAAGGTGAAGTTGAAGCCTATGTTGGTCACCGACGACGCACGGTCGTCCTGCCCGCTGGCAATAAGCTCCGTGCCAGTGTAGCCAAGGTCAACCCACTGCGAGTATTCAACGCCCGTGTTATAGTCGTAAAGCGAGAGCGCCTGACCTAAGGCACTTCCGGTGGCCACCATCATCATGGCACCGAGAACCCAAAAACGGAGATTGCGTAAAGACTGTTTCATATAGCTTGTTTCTTTTTTTATCGTTGTGATTATAATAATATAGCGCGTATGCGATAAGTTGATATTTTGCCTAACAACCTGCAAGTAAGTAAAATGCATGTTGATTAGGCAATGGTATATGAATTGCAAATATACACTTTTTCTCGAAAGTTGCAAATAATTTCGTATTTTCGCACTGGTTTAGCCCTTGGCGGCGACCCCTTGCAACAGCGTTCAACATATTACAAACCACATAATTAATCAAAGCTATGAAAACACGCATATCACTAGTTTTATTGCTTGCCCTCTGCACGGCGGCCAGCGCCCAGACCCTCTCGGTGCGCAGCATCGACCTCGACGAGTATGCCTTCATAGGCACTCCCCTCACCATAACAGGCACCGTGGCCAACAACGGCACCAGCCCCGTGGCCAGCTACGACCTCTTCTACATCGCCAACGGCGACACCTCGGCAACGATGCACATAGAGCGCACCATCGCAGCAGGCAGCTTCGGCGGCTTCACCCACGGCACACGCTACACCCCGACAGCCGCTGGCACCCTCACCGTCACCGTGGTGGCCCTCAACCCCGACGGCGACTCGACGGCGCAGCCCGCCTCGCTCACCGTGGCACTGCCCGTCTACGACAACTCCAAGGCAGTGCAGCGTAACGTGCTGCTCGAGCAGTTCACCACCATCAACTGCGTCTACTGCCCGGGCGGCCACGACCGCATCCACCAGGCCCTCAACGGCCGCAACGACGTGGTGTGGGTGTGCCACCACGCAGGCTACGGCACCGACAGCCTCACCATCAGCGCCAGCACCACGCTCCTCGGCCTCTACGGCGGCTCCACCTGGGCCCCGGCCATGACCCTCGACCGCACACGTATGGACGAGTCGAAGCCCGGATGCGTTATGAACGTGGCCTCGTCGGCAGCCTCCATACGCCAGCAGGTCAACCAAGCCGCCGCAGTGCCAGCATTTATCGAGATGAACATCGCCGTCGACTACGCAGCCAACGACCCCGCAGGCCCCATCGAAGCAATCTGTCCCAGGGTGTGGGGACGCTTCACGGCCGACCTCGACATACCCAATCCGCGGCTCAGCCTCTTCCTCATCGAAGACAGCATCATAGGCAACCAGACCGGCGCCTCGGGCCTCTACCAGCACGACTACGTCATCCGCCAATGCGTCAGCGACGTGTGGGGCGACGCCAACATAATAAAATCCACCAAAGAGGACTCCACCTTCTGGCATGCGTACTACATACCGGTCAACCCCAAATACCGCCTCCACAAATGCCGCCTCGTGGCTTTCGTGAGCAACTACGACGCCAGCGACATCAACAACCGTCGCGTCTACAACGCCATCCAGACCCCGCGCGACCTGCAGACCCTCATAGGCATCGCCGAGCCCAGCCTCGACAACACCCTGACGGTGTACCCCAACCCCACCTCGGGCCAGCTCTACGTTGACTGCGGCAGCGCCGTCGACGAGCTCACCCTCCTCGACATCAGCGGCCGCCCCGTCCTCACCCAGCACCCCGCCCACGCCACGACGGGTGCCGCCACCAGCGCCACCCATCCCTCTGCGGGTTCCGCGAATAGTGCTGCAGGTTCTTCGGTAGGCAGTGTGAATAGCGCCGACGCCTTCGTCCACACCCTCCAGGTGGGCCACCTCCCCGCAGGCCTCTACATCCTCCGCGTCCGCTCCGCCTCCTCCACCGCCACCCGCAAAGTCGTCATCACCCGATAACATCGGCATCCTCGAGTTGTCCCACAGTTGTCCCCTCGTCGTCCCGACACCGTCCTCTCGTTGTCTCGGTGCCGTCTTTCCATTGTCCTCTCGTCGTCCCGACACCGTCCTCTCGTTGTCTCGGTGCCGTCTTTCCATTGTCCTCTCGTTGTCCCGACACCGTCTTACCACCGACCCCTTGTCGTCCCGACAGGGACGTGATTTGCATAACACGGTACAAGCCGTAGGTGCAGTGCCGTGATGAGGCGAAAAAATACAATAAAAATGCGTCCCGACAGGGACGCGACAGCCTCAGCCCTGTTTGACCCCCAAAAGCGCAGGTATCCCTACGTAGAACATTTTATACATCAGATATTTACGAAAAACGCACCGCATCAAAACGCGGTGCGTTTTTCGTTCCCTCAACACCCCGATTTTGGTATATAGAACGTAAATCGTAAGTATATAGATGATAAGGAGTTGGTGGGACCAACTCCTTATCATCTATATACCTTCTCTAAACCTACCCTTTATTACTCCCGAAAACGGGGTGAAAAACGGGTCTGAAATGGAGTCGAAATGGACAAAAAACGGATGCCTTCTCTGACGGAAAAACGTCAAAGGATATGCTCAAAATGATAGATGCATTTTGAAACGTCAATTGCCGTATAATTATCCGTTAATACTTTTAGTGCCAATTATGAGAGGTGGCTTAAAGCAATTAACGGTCAATTAATGGCCAATTAACTGTTAATTAATGGCTAATTAACGGCAATTAACGTTAAAACAATGATTGCGCGTTAATTACACGTAGTTGGAGGCGGTGTTGTTCAGGGGGAAGGACGCGTGGGGGCGGGTCAGGCTTGGCCGTTGTTCATGAAGCCGGCGGAGGCGAGGAGGGCGAGGAGGGAGCGTGAGATCTCTTCGTTGGCGGCGCGGGGATAGCGTATCTGCGTGAAGATCTGCGCGAGGTTGTCGGTGCCGTTCTCCTCGACCATGCGTTTGTTGAAGGGGAATTCCTCCTTGGGCGCATGGAGGCGGTCGATGTCGGCGGGGCTGTCGTCGCGATAGATCTCCTGATGTACGACGGCTTCGAGGGGCAGGCGCTCGCTGAGGGCCGGCTCTTCGGCGGGGTAGCCGAGGGAGAGGGTGAGGACGGGCACCACGCCTTGCGGCAGCTGCAGGAGGTCGGAGATGGGCTTGGCGTTGTAGAGGACGGTGCCGAGGTAGCAGAGGCCGAGGCCTTCGCTCTCGGCGGCCACGGCGATGTTCTGGGCGCAGAGCGAGGCATCGATGACGCCGCTGAGGAACCAGAGGAAGTTGCCGTAGGCTATGCCTGCGTTGCGCTGGCTGCACCAGCGGTGGTAGCGGTTGACGTCGGCGCAGAGGGTGAGCAGCACGGGGGCCGTGGAGCCCTGGCCGTAGTGCTGGGCGCAGAGGGCTTCGCGACGGGCCTTGTCGCGGGTGACTACGATGCTGTACACCTGCATGTTGCCGGTGTTGCTGGCACGCATGCCGCACTCGAGGATGCGGTTGAGGGTGGCGTCGTCGACGGGACGGTCTTGATATTTGCGTACTGTGCGGTGTGCCTGCAGGAGGCGTTCGGTCTCATTCATAGCTGTATGGCGTGTTGATGGGGGTGTGTTTATGTTTTGCAAAAATACGCTTTTTTTGTAATATGATACTTTTTTTGTACCTTTGCAAGATTTTATTTCTCACGCGTACATGCATAAATCATTGAGATACCGATGTGTATAGACATCCATAGATATTTTTCAACGGCCTTGAACGCCGTCGCCGTCGCTGCTGGCGGGGCTACGGTGACCCCTGAGGAGGGGGGCACGCTATGAACATCATCATAGCCGGCGACGGCGAGGTGGGCTTCTACCTTGCCAAGTCGCTCACCGAGCTGGACTACAACATCACGGTGGTGGACCCGCACTCGGAGCTGCTGAAGAAGCTGGAGAGCGAGACGGACCTGCTGACGATAGCGGGCGACTCGACGTCGCCACAGGTGCTGCTGAACGCCAACGTGCAGGACTGTGACTTGTTCCTGTCGGTGCTGCACGACGAGTCGATAAACCTGGTGACCTGCATCCTCGCCAAGAAGCTGAAAGCCAAGAAGACGGTGGCCCGCATCACCAATGCCGAACTGCTGGAGCCGCGGCATCGCGAGATGTTCCACGACCTGGGCATCGACGAGCTTATATGCCCCGAGCGTATCGCCGCCAAGGAGATTACCAACCTGCTGACCTACAACGTGGCCACGGAGTTCTTCAACTTCAGCGGCGGACTGCTGGCTATGTACCTGATAAGGCTGGGCGAGTCGTCGCAGGTGATACACAAGCAGGTGAAAGACCTGGTGCAGATATACTCGACGCTGCAGGTGCGCATCGTGGCGGTGCTGCGCGACGGTGAGACGATAATACCGCACCCCGACTTCGAGTTCCGTCAGGGCGACCTGGCCTACATCATAAGCCGTCCCAACCAGACGGAGAACATAAAACACCTGGCCGGAGGGCACGACTACCACATTAAGAACGTGATGATTACCGGCGGCGGCCGCATAGGACGCTACGCCGCGCTGACGCTCGAGGACAAGATGCACATAACCCTCGTGGAGCAGAACCGGTCGCGCTGCGAGGACCTGAGCGCGCTGCTCAACAACACGCTGATAGTGAACGGCGACGCCACCGACATAGAGCTGCTGAAGGAGGAGGGTTTGCAGGACAACGACGCCTTCATTGCCGTCACCGACTCGTCGGAGACCAACGTGCTTACCTGCCTGCACGCCCGCAAGCTGGGCATACGCAAGACCATAGCCCTGGTGGAGAACACGGGCTTCATTAACCTGTCGCAGCAGGTGGGCATAGACACCATCATCAACAAGAAACTCATCACGGCCAGCTACATAGCGCGATTCATAGTGAAGGGCTCGGCAGTGTCGAGCAAGTGGCTCAGCGGTACCAACGCCGAGCTGATAGAGTTCATAGTGGGCCGCAAGTCGAAGGCGTCGCGGCACGTGCTGCGCGACCTCGACATGCCGAAGGGCTCGACGGTGGGCGGCGTGATAAGAGGGGAGGAGAGCATACTGCCCTACCGCGACCTGCAGCTGCTGCCGGGCGACAAGGTGGTGGTGTTCACCCTGCCCAAGGCGATGACCAAGGTGGCGCGTATATTCGACTAAGCGCACGATGTTCAACCACAAGCTCATAGCGCATATCACCGGCACGCTGCTGCTCATCATGACGGCGGCCATGCTGGTGCCGCTGGCGGTGTCGGTGGCGACACGCGACGGGGCGCAGTATGCCATAGCCCTGTCGGCGGTGGTGATGCTGCTGCCCGCCCTGTTTCTGCGCAACCTGTGGGGCCGCAAGGCGAGCTACACCATGGGTCACCGCGAGAGCTTCTGGGTTACGAGCATCATCTGGCTGGTGGTGCCGCTGCTGGGGAGCGTGCCGTTCATGCTGAGCGGCGTGCTGCCGCGCTTTGCCGACGCGCTGTTCGAGAGCATCTCGGGCTTCACCACCACGGGGTCGTCGGTGATTGCCGACCTGAGCGAGGTGCCGCCGAGCATACTGGTGTGGCGCAGCATGACGCAGTGGATAGGCGGACTGGGCCTGATACTCTTCGTCATCGCCATACTGAAGAAGCTCACCGCGGGGTCGGTGCAGCTGTACGAGGCCGAGTTCTCGGGCACCATGCAGCGCAAGCTACACCCGCATATAGCCAAGAGTGTAAGCCTTATGTGGCGTATATACCTGCTGCTCACCGTGCTACAGTTTGTGGCCATGCTGGTGTGCGGCAACGGGATGCTGGAGTCGCTATGCCTATCGCTGAGCACCGTGTCGACGGGCGGCTTCACCACGACGGCCGGCGGCATGGCGGGCTACAGCCAGGCCACGCTGGGGGTGGTGACCTTTTTCATGTTCCTTTCGGGAGTCAACATAGCCCTCGTGTACCACCTGATTACCGGCAAGGGCCGGATGCTGTGGCGCAGCGAGGAGTTCCACATATACGTGCTGATATACCTCGTGGCGGTGCTGGGCTCGACGGCAGCGCTGACCACGGCGGGCAACAGCTGGCAGAGCTCGTTGGGCTACAGCCTGTTCCACGTGGCCTCGACGGCATCGACCTGCGGCTTCTATCTGCCCAACCCTGTGCACTGGTCGGTTTGGGTGTCGGCTTTCACCTTCGCCCTTATCGTGATAGGCGCCATGTCGGGCTCGACGGGCGGCGGCATCAAGATAAAACGCATCATGATACTGACGCGCTACGTGCACCACTACTTCCTCAGGATGCTGCACCCCAACGCGGTGTTCACGGTGAAGGTGGACGGCGAGACGGTGAAGGTGGACTACATCAACAAGGTCTTCGCCTTCGTCTTCCTGTACATAGCCCTCATCGTCGTTGGCGGTTTCCTGCTGACGCTTGGGGGACTGAACATACCCAACGCGGTGTGCATGGCCGCCGCCAATATCTCTAACCTCGGCCCCTCGCCGCTGCTCAACAACATAGGAGCCAGCGTGGACTACGTGGCGCTGTCGCTCTCGGGCAAATGCACGCTGATGGTGCTGATGCTCGCGGGACGGCTCGAAATCTTCGCCATCCTCGCCCTCCTCTTCCCCATATACTGGAAAAAGTCGTGAACCGTAGCCTATGAAACCCATACTCCGCATATTAGGACTGCTGCTTGCCGTGGAAGGCGCTCTGATGTTGCTGTGCGGCCTGGTGGGGCTGGCCATGCACGACCGGACGTCGCTGACGATGCTGCCGCCGGCGCTGTTCACCGCCGCCGTGGGACTGCTGCTGTGCATGCTCTTCAACAAGAACCGCGCCATAGCCGACAAGCGCATGGCCTACCTGGGGGTGGTGCTGTTCTGGATAGCCCTTGCCGCCTTCGGCATGCTGCCGTTCCTCACGTCGCACAGCCTCGGCACCGTGGCCGACGCGGCCTTCGAGTCGATGTCGGGCTTTGCCTCGGCGGGTGCCACGGTGTTCCAGACGGTGGCGGCGCTCCCGCCCTCCATACTGCTGTGGCGCAGCCTGTCGCAGTGGGTGGGCGGCTTCGGCATCATACTCCTCGTGCTCGCCATAGTGCCCACGCTTGGCATCAACAAATACAGCCTATACACTGCCGAGGCGTCGGGGGCCGACAACACGGGCAAGCTGACCACCTCGATGGCCGACACCATAAGGCAGACGCTGTCGGTGTACCTGTGCCTGACGCTCCTGTTCATTGTGCTGCTGTGGGTGGATGGGCTGACGCTGTGGCAGGCCGTCAACACCACCTTCACGCATATCTCGAGCGGCGGCTTCTCAATCTTCGACGACGGCATAGCGTCGCTCTCGCACTCGCAGCAGCTGATACTGCTTGCCGCCATGCTGCTGAGCGGCGTCAACTTCGCTTTCCTCTACCACCTCTTCACGCTGAAGTTCAAGATGCTGCGCAACAAGCTGGACCAGATTAGCTTCTACCTGCTGCTGAACGCCGCCGCCATAGTGTTCACGTCGCTGGCGCTGCACTACCGCATGGACTACGGCTGGGGCGACGCGTGGCGCTGCGGGGCGGTGCAGTCGGTGAGCGTGGTGACCACCACGGGCACGCAGATTGCCGACACGCGGCTGTGGTGGCCGCCCGTCACGTTCCTCTTCCTGCTGCTGTCGCTGTGCGGCGGCATGGCGGGCTCGACCTCGGGCGGATTGAAGGCCATGCGCGTGCTCATACTGCTGCGCAACGTGCGCAACGCCCTGCGCAATCGTCTGCATCCCAACGCCGTGAATCCCGTGAGGCTGAACAAGAAACCTGTCTCGCAAGAGCTTATCACCAACGTGATGGTCATCTTTTTCATCTACCTCTTCACCCTTGCTGTGGCCATCTTCGTCTTCCTGCTGTGCGGGGTGGATGCCACCGAGGGCATCGGCGCAGCCGTGGGCTGCCTGTCGGGCTACGGCCCCGGCCTGGGCAACTGCGGCGGCTTCGGCTCCTACGCCCACCTGGCACCGTTGGTGAAATGGGTGTGCACCACCCTTATGCTCCTCGGCCGCCTTGAGTGCCTCGCCGTCTACATGCTTCTCTTCCCAGCCTTCTGGCGCCGCTGATTCCCCTTGCCCACATAATGTAGTTACAAGAGGAACGCAAATGCGCTCTTCTGCACAGAAAGAATCAATTACGGATAAGTTTACGCCATAGCGAGGTGGCGACGCTGAAGAGCTGTGAGCACACTCTGAGATGCTATGGGGTTTAAGCCTCGGAAAGTGGTTCGAGCCTTCAGCTCGGCAAGGGGCATGGTAAGCAGCAGTTTGGCAATACATTCGTCGGCAAACGAGTTGCTTACAACATCAACGCCAGTGAAGTCGAGCACCACTCGTTCGTTCTGCTCGAGCAACAGCATCAGCTTCTCGCGCACCTGCCGTCCTAACGGACGTGTACCCAAATTTTCGCCATAGTCTATAAAACTGAATGTTACCATAATTCCTCCAATTCGTTGTCGTTCAAAAAGACCTCGTTGTACTGTTCGGCCACGTTGGTGCGGTTGGCCACCACCATGGCTGGGTCGATTTCCTTGTCGGTCCGCAGTTTCAGGTAAACAATGGTACCTTGCCACACATCGCTGGTGTTTACGGTACTTTCGCCACCTTGCAGGCTTAGCGTGTGGCTACCTGAACGGATGTCGAACCTCAGACCTGCGTCCCTGGCAAGCAGTGAAGTAGAATAAAGTCCGAAGCCCATACCTTTTCCATCTGTCACAGAGTCGCGAATACACAGCTCAAGAGCCTCTGGCTCTGAGATATTTGCGTACTTCTCGTTTTCTGCCAACGAAGTTTTAATTCCTTGACCATCATCGGCCACAAGCAGGCTGAGGGAGTGCTCTTCGGGGTTGTAGTACGTGATAACCGTGCCGAGTTCCTTGCCCGAGTGGGTAAGCACATTGTCGAGAATCTCGTATAAACAATAATTCAACGCCTGCAACAATGTGGTCTCAATATTCACATATCGTGTCAGTGTCTCATTCACACGCTGATAGACATCGTAGATGTTTTTCTCATCGAAAACATCAATTGCCACATCGTTACTATGTGATGCAAAATACTGTCTTATAAGCGCTGACACATTCATATAGTCAATCCATACTATTTTCGTTGCAGATTGCAAAGATACAGTCTTTTTCTGAAACGGCAAAAACTTTATTCCATGCATCACTCAGAAAAACGCCAGAACATACCTTTTAGAAACCCTGTAATGCAGTGGCGTGCTACATTATTTGGCGGATATTTATAAAATTATTTGTAACTTTGCAAAGCAAATAAAGGACTCGAAATGTTAGATAAACTTGAAGCTATATATGCTCGTTATCAGGAGATTGAGCGGCAGATGAACGACCCGGAGATTACTTCGGACATGAAGCGATATGTGAAACTGAGCAAGGATTACAAGGATTTGCAGCCTGTTGTGAAGGCTTATCATGACTATAAAAACGTGCTCGACAGCATTGCCGAGTGCAAGAGTCTGCTGGCGGGCGAGAAGGACGAGGAGCTGCGTGAGATGGCCAAGGAGGAGCTTAGCGAGAGCGTGGAGCGCAAGGAGCGCATGGAGGAGGAGATACGCATCATGCTGATACCCGCCGACCCCACCGACGAGAAGAACGCCGTTGTGGAGATACGCGGCGGCACGGGCGGCGACGAGGCCTGCATCTTTGCGGGCGACCTGTTCCGCATGTACACACGCTACTGCGAGAAGAAGCATTGGAAGATTGACGTGGTTGACTTCAACGAAGGCCCGTCGGGCGGATATAAGGACATTACGTTCAACGTGAGCGGCGAGAAGGTGTACGGCATGCTGAAGTACGAGAGCGGCGTGCACCGTGTGCAGCGTGTGCCTGCCACCGAGACGCAAGGTCGTGTGCATACCAGTGCGGCGGGCGTGGTGGTGCTGCCCGAGGCCGAGGAGTTCGACGTGGAGCTTAACATGGCCGACGTGAGGAAGGACACCTTCTGTGCCAGCGGTCCGGGAGGCCAGTGCGTGAATACCACCTATTCGGCTGTCCGCCTCACGCATATACCCACGGGCATAGTGGTGAGCTGCCAGGATCAGAAGTCGCAGATAAAGAACCTCGAGAAGGCGTTGGTGGTGCTGCGTACGCGTCTGTACGAGCGCGAGTACAACAAATACATGGAGGAGATGTCGTCGAAGCGCAAGACGATGGTGGCCACCGGCGACCGGAGCGAGAAGATACGCACGTACAACTATCCGCAGTCGCGCGTCACCGACCACCGCATAGGCTACACCATGTACAACCTGCCGGCCTTTATGGACGGCGACATCGAGGACCTTATCGACGCGCTGCAGCTGGCTGAGAACGCCGAGAAGCTCAAGGAGTCGTTAGGGTGATTGCGCCGTCGGCGTAATTCATGACAAATACGTCGCCGCTGTCGGCACTGAGTGTGGCGAAGGTGGCGGAGTCGTAGGTCCACAGGTAGTGGCGGCTCGACTTTAGCTCTATGTATTGGTCGACAAAGTCGTCACCGAGGAAGATGTTGTAGCCTTGGTTGTCTTTGTCGGGACGGTATAGGTCGGGATTGTAGATTACGGAGCCTTCGGGGATGCTGTCGAGGGTGTGGCTGCCGACGAGGCCGTCGATGGCCGTAAAGCGTGCCTGCGTGCGTTGCCAGGGCTGTGCCAGCAGGGGGTTGCTGTAGGCATTGCACATCCACGGCGCGAGCAGAAGCAGGCCGCAGACGGCTGCCGCGGGCACCCGCAGAGGTACGGTTCCCGAGGCGGCTTTCATGACGGCCGCAAGCACCATGGTGACGGCTGCGGCGAAACCGAACATAGAGAAATAGGTGGTAACGTAGCCGGACAACCAGGGGAACCAGTCGAGGTTGTATTTGGGCGTGAGGGCTATCAGGAGGTGCGACAGCATTGCCATGGCAAGGGCCAGTGGTATGCCTATCGCTATGGTGCGCCACCGTAGCTTGGAAGTGTCAATGTTGAGCAACAGGGCCACGGCAACGCACACGTTGAGCAGGCAGCAGAGCCACCCTTTGGCCGTAAGGTGCGTGGCCACGAAGGGCATGGTGCAGATGAAGCCGTCGGCCGACTCGGCGGCAATGTCGCCTCCGCAGCTCTTCAAGGGGAACCAAGGCAGAGCGCTCTGCGGCAGTCGCCACAGGAGCTCTATGAAATTGCGCCAGCTTATGGAGGCCGACAGGGAGGCTCCCTCGTAGAAGCTGTCGTTGCCTTGCCAAAACAGGAACCTGCGCCAGCCTACGTAGAGCAGCACATATACAACAACGACGACGGCATAGGGCAGCCACTGCTCACGGTTGTGCCGCTGGCGGAACATGGCCGCAATGCCCTCGCGCCGCCAGCCAGCGATGAATACTGCCGCTATGCCCGCAAGGAGGAAGACGACGTATTGCTCGTAGAAGAGCACCCCCGCGGCGGCCAGTGCCACCGACCCGACGAGCCACGCGTGCCTGCCGCCGCGCCGGTAGCGCAGCAGCATCAGCGCACTGCCGACGAGCAGGCTCATGCTGAACGAGAAGTAGAAGGGGTAGGCTATGGTGGCTATGTGGTTGTTGGGCGTTATGGTGAGGCTTGCCACAGGCAGGAAGGCGCATAGCAGGCCCGCCGTGTGCGAGCTTGTGAGTCTGCCCACAAGCCTCCCGAAGAGCAGGAAGGCTATGAGCAGCATGGCATACTGCACCGCTTTGGTGAAAAGAAAGCTGTCGACGAGGTAGGGCACTATGTAGAACGGCTTGGTCAGGAGGAAGTAGAAGCGTCCCTGAGTGGTGGCATAGAACTGGGCGTCGTAGGGCCAGTAGCGTGGGCCGCGGAGGCGTGTGATAAGGTACAGAAGGTCGTCGCCGGTGGTGAGGCCTACGGCCATGAACGGCTCCAGCGTGAGACACACGGCAGCTACGGCGGCGAGGAGTAGAAATATTTTTTTTGCTGTCGGGGACATAAAATGTGGTATTTGTCGTTACACTAACGTTGTTTAACAAAACATATTGTACGATGAGCAGTTTGATGTATGTGCACGGCTACGGCAGCAACGGGTCAGCCCTGAAGGGACAGCAGTTGCGCGAGATGTTCCCCGGCATCGACGTGGTGTCGCCCACGCAGGACTATGAGGGGGAAGACCCGTATGAGCTGCAGGCGCAGCTGAGGCGCGAGATAGAGGCCAACGGCGTGAGGCTTGTGGTGGGCAGCAGTCTCGGGGGATACCACACGCTTTGCGCCACGGCATTCTTCGAGGGGCCGGTGTGGTGCCTCAACCCTGTGCACGACATAAGGGACGCCATAGACCGTGTGCTTGTGCCGACGCTGGCGGGTGCCACCGTCGAGCAACGCGACAAGATGCAGAGAGTCATAGACATATACAGCCGCTTCGACGAGGAGCTGTTCCAGCGTCTGCCGCGCCGCGAGGGGCAGCTGCACTTCGCTTTGAGCACCGACGACGAGCTGCTGGGCGACCATGCGCCGCTGCTGTCGCTGTTCCCACACTACGCCAAGGTGGTGTGGAAGGACGACTGCAGGCATCAGTTTTTCAGGTTTATGGAGTTGCGCGACGATATTGCCGCCACAATACCCTTTAACCACAGATAGAAGCTATTATGACAAGAGAAGAGAAACGCCGAGAGGTGGTGGAGGCTTGCATAGCCCATCAGCGGCAGGTGGCCGACACGGCGCGCAAGGAGATGGACTCGGCGCAGCAGCAGAGCAACGACTACGGCGCCAACGTGGACCGCTACGACTCGTACCGTACCAAGATGATGCGTGCACGCGACATGTACGCCAAGCAGTACAGCAATGCCGAGACAAGTATACGCTACCTTGAGGATATGCTGCGGCAACCGCCTTTCGCGACGGCCGAGCACGGCGCCGTGGTAGTGACCGACCGCCAGCGGTTCTTCCTCAGCGTGGGGGTGGGCAAATTCCTCGTCCCTTACGCACCAGCCGAGGGGGAGCAGCAGAACGTGTACTTCGCCATCAGTGCCCAGTCGCCCATCTACGCCGCGCTGAAAGGTCGCAAGGAGGGCGACAGCTTCGTGTTCAACGGCGTGCGCCAAACGGTGCAGGAGATATACTGAAGCGCACCTCGCCGCAGAGTATAAAACAACAGGCCGCCCACATCCATTGTGGGCGGCCTGAATGTTTTTGGCGAGGCTGTGAGGCCTACGCTATCAGATGCGACCGGGGTACACCTTGAGAGCCTCTTCGAGGCACTTGACTGCGTGCTTGAGGTCTTCGATGCAGAGGCAGTAGGTGATACGGGCTTGATGGCGTCCATCCTCGGGGTTCACGTAGAATCCGGTGGCGGGAGCCATCATGACGGTCTCGTTGTTGTAGTTGAAGTCGGTAAGCAGCCACTTGCAGAACTTGTCGCTGTCGTCGACGGGCAGTTCCACCACGGTGTAGAAGGCACCTTTGGGGTTGGGGCAGAAGCAGCCGGGAATCTTGTTGATGCCTTCGACGATGACGTTGCGGCGTGCCACATACTCGGCCTGTACGGCGTCGAAATACTCCTGCGGAGTGTCGACGGCGGCTTCGCCGAATATCTGTCCGAAGCTCGGCGGCGAGAGGCGGGCCTGAGCCAGACGCATGGCGATGCTGTACACCTCTTCGTTCTTGGTGACCATGCAGCCGATACGGGCGCCGCAGGCACTGTAGCGCTTCGACACCGAGTCGAAGAGCACCACGTTCTTCTCCAGTCCTTCGAGCTGCATGACGCTGAAGTGCTCATGGCCGTCGTAGCAGAATTCGCGGTACACCTCGTCGGCAAACAGGAAGAGGTCGTGTTTCTTCACTATCTCGGCCACCTTGAGCAGCTCCTCCTTGGTGTAGAGGTAACCCGTGGGGTTGTTGGGGTTGCATATCATGATGGCGCGGGTGCGCGGGGTGATGGCTTTCTCGAACTCCTCGATGGGAGGTAGGGCAAAGCCGCTGTGGATGTCGCTGGAGATGGTCTTGATAGTGGCGTCGCACAGCTTGGCAAAGGTGTTGTAGTTGGTGTAGTAGGGCTCGGGGATGATAATCTCGTCGCCGGGGTTGAGGCACACGGTGAATGCAAACTGAAGGGCTTCGCTGCCGCCGGTGGTCACGATGATCTGCTCGGGGGTGATGTGGATGTCGTGCTTGGCGTAGTACTCGCAGAGTTTCTTGCGGTACGACATGTTGCCGGCGCTGTGGCTGTAGGCCAGCACGCCTATCTTGGTCTTGGCAAGGACGTCGAGGGCACCCTTGGGGGTCTCGATGTCGGGCTGACCTATGTTGAGATGATACACGTGGATGCCGCGTGCTTTTGCTTCATCGGAGAACGGCACGAGCTTGCGGATTGCCGACTGCGGCAGTTCGGTGCCTTTTTTTGATATCTGTGGCATATTCTTGTTTAATGAATTGTGTTTTTGTTAAAATGGGGAAGTCCATGCAGACTTCCCCTGTTATTTTCTTTGCTGTCGTGGTGTCGCGATGCTTTATTATTGAGCACTCTCGACAACGGTGCCCTTAATCTTGAGCACTACGCGGGGATTGTCGACGGCGTTGCTCGTAACGGTTACGCTCTTGTTGAATCCGCCCACGTTGTTGGTGTTGTAATGCACCTTGATGGAACCTTTCTTGCCGGGCATGATAGGCTCTTTGGTGTAGGAGGGGGTGGTGCAGCCGCAGCTGGCGCGCACATTGGAGAGGATGAGGGGCTCCGTGCCGGTGTTGGTGAACTCAAACTCGCAGTTGCCGTCGCTGGCTTTCACAATCTGGCCGTAGTTGTGCTCCAAGTTGGCGAATGTAATCTTGGGACCCGAAATGGGTGCTTCGGCCGTAGGTGTGTTCTGAGCGTTGATGGTGCCCATAGCCATAATGGCTATCAGACTAAGCAAAAACAGTTTTTTCATGATAGAACGGTTTTTAAATGTGTTGTTATTTTCGTTTGTTTCAAAATAATTTCGGTCTCTTTAACTGCAAATGGAGACATTTATTATTTTATGATGAAAAAAAAGTGTGTTTTGTTGCTTTTTTATGATTTGTTTAGAAAGTTTGGTGTCGTTTGTCTATAAGGTTGTGTATGGTTAGGCTACGGCTGACGGGCCAAGCACCGTTGCCATCATCTGGCGGTAGTATCGCGCCTTCTCGGCCAGCGGCATAGGGTAGGCGCGTGAGCTGGAGGGCATGCGCCACAGCCGCATACCGCTGTCGCCGATGGCAAACTCTGTGTTGCAGCCCATTGCAGGCACCTTCACGCCATAGTCGTCGGTTAGTACCGAAAAGCTCTTCTGGCCGGTGCACACCAGGTCGTGGCATTGCGGCAGTTGCGCCAGAAGGGCTGCTATGTCGCTCTTCTCCACTATCTCAAGGTCCTTGTCGGAGGCGTTGCCGCTAAGACGGCGCACGGCTGTGGCGGTGTCGTAGATGGCTATGCCTTTTTGCCTGAGCAGTTCCTGGATGTCGGACATCCGAAACGTCTTGTTTTCCTTGTCGACAAGCCGTTGGCTGTCGTTGAAAAACACCTCGCCGAATATCTCCCACATCATATTGGTGCGGTTGGGATAGAAGAAGTCCATGCACCAGCGGTTCTTAGGCGGCGGGAAGCTGCCAAGCATCAGCAGCCTCGCGTCGGGTGGCAGGAAAGGCTGCAGCGGATGCCTCTCTATAGGCGTTGCAGGCATTATTTGGTCAGTCCAAGAGCCTCCAGGCCCTGGTTGTAGCGGATGTCGCGCGGTATGTTGGCGGCGCGGATGGCGTCGAGGTCGCGCTGCAGGTCGGGACGCACGAGGCCGTTCACCTTGGCGTACGACGTGGCAGTCTCGATGTCGCCCTCGCCCTCGATGGCTATAATCATGGCAGCCCAGCTCTCCATGGCGGCCTTGAAGTTCTTCACGTCGATGACATATTTGCCGTCCTGATTACGGGTGAAGGCGTTGTTGTCTTGCAGGTAGTTGAAGCACATCATATTGGCAATGCCGTGAGCCTCGGTGGCGCCGAAGCGCACGCTGCGCAGTATGCCGGCCAGGAAGGTGACGTAGGCATCTTCGGCGGTGAGGCCCTTTATCTGACCCTGCTCTATGAGTTTCTGCGTGATGAAGAGTCCGCAGATGTCGGCCTTGGCCTCTTCCCAAGTGCTGTACTGGTTGCCGAGGGCAGTGCGCACGTTGCCTTTGCCGTTCACGGTGTTCTTGATGCCCAGTCCGTGAGCAACCTCATGGAAGCATACGTTGCTGAAGAAGGCGTCGAACTTGACGTTGTCCTGCTGCTCGTCGCAGATGAACATGCCGGCTATCGGTTTGAGTATCATCTCGAACTTGGCGTTCATGGCGTTCTTGAGCTGCAGACGGCGTGCGCCTTTTATCAGCTGCACGTTCTCGTCGTTGGGCAGGTTGATGGCGATGGTCTTGCTGCCCGAGTTGCAGTCGCCGGCGTAGTAAACCACGTCGTACACGTTCAGGTCGCTCTCAGTGCCGGGCACCTCTTTCTTGTATTTCGGGTCGCAGGGCAGCTGTTTCTGCAGTTCGGGGAGCAGGTGTACAAATCTCGATATGTCGTTGCTCCATTTCTCGTCTTTCACAAGGATGAAGGCCTCGTAGGCGGTCTTCAGGCCGTACAGGCCGTCCTCGTAGTTCTCGATGGGACCCACCACGAAGTCCAGACGGCTGTCTTTCATGTCCATCCAGGCCATGTCGCTGGTGAAGTAGTAGTCCTTCTGGAAAGCCTCGCGGCGTGTTTCAAGGTAACGTTTCATGCCGGGGTTGTCGGCAATGGCAATGGCCTCGCCAAGCAGCGAGTCGACCACGGCGAGCTTCTCGGCGTAGGCCTCATGGTAGGGTATGGCCTGCAGCTTGCCCTCGCTGTCGCGGCGTATGATGCTGTACTGGTTTTGACGCTCGGCGGCACCCAGTTTGGCAAACTCCTCGTCGGTCATGTCGGTGGGGTAGAAGTTGGCGCCTTTGGGTTTCTCGCCGAAGCCCGGCAGGAACGGTTTCTCGCCGTCGAGGCGGTCCCATGCACCGTACTGTATCATGGCGAATTCCTTCATGGCGGGGTCGCTGATGGTGTCGAGGGCGGCACGGTTCTCACTGCCGAAAGCCTGCTCCCAGAACAGGTCGTCCATGATGTCGGCAATCTGGATGAAGATGGGTATCAGCTGCTTCTCGCTGTCCGACAGCACATTCAGATTGGTTGTCAAGGTGAAAGGCGCATATTCGGCAACTTTCTGCTCTATCTCGGTAAGTTGCACGTTTTCGTCTTTGTCTTTTTTCGATTTGCAGCCCGTGGCTCCCAACATCGAAAGCACAATCATGGAAATCATTAACTTTTTCATTTTGAATATTTTTTTTATGTTTTTATTATTTTTTCCAATCTGCAAAGATACGCTTTTTTTCGCAATATGGCGGTAAGGATTTTAGCGATGCTTGCCTATATGTTTTTGTTGTGTACGCAACTTGGTGACTTATCGTGTTTTGTATGAGCAAGCAGACTGCGTTGGTCACCATAAATAATGAGTTGCGGCTTCAAAAATGGTTATTATTGGGGATGTTCCGTGTGTTGGATATGTAGTAATTTTGCAAACGGAAAACAAAGAAATTGTAAGCCCTATGCGGAGATGCCAATAAATTGATTTCCATTGGTTTTAGGATTAATAGCGCAGAGCCTTCCTCCCGAGGAAGGCTCTGCGTTTTGCCACCGTAGGCTCTGCATGCCCGTCGGTTGACCCAATCCGTAGAATCTGTTGTCGCCTTGCACAACTTTTTTTGCATAGTAAGAATTATTTTTGTATTTTTGTGGTGGTTATTTGTGGCGATTGTTCGCTATATAACTCGGTATACCAGCGAATTACTAATCTTTAAATATTATTGCTATGCTAAACAAAAAAGTTTCCGACCTGCTCAACGAGCAAATCAATAAAGAGCTGTACAGCGGCTATCTTTATTTGGATATGAACAACTACTTCGACAAGCGCGGCCTTGCCGGTTTCGCCAACTGGTACATGATTCAGGCTCAGGAGGAACGTGACCATGCAATGCTCATCTACAAGTACATGCAGAACAACGACTGCCCCGTCGTGCTCAACGCCATCGCCAAGCCCGACAAGAAGTTCAAGAAAGACATGGACGTGCTGAAAGCCGGTCTGGAGCACGAGGAGTATGTCACCGCCAGCATCCACGCCATCTATGACGCGGCCTACAAAGTGAAGGATTTCCGCACCATGCAGTTTCTCGACTGGTTCGTCAAGGAGCAAGGCGAGGAGGAGACCAACGCCCGCGACATGATAACCAAGATGGAACTCTTCGGCAGCGACCCCAAGAGCCTCTACATGCTCAACCAGGAGCTCGCCGCCCGCACCTACAATGCCCCCAGCCTGGTGCTCGACTAAACTCTGTAATACATATTCTAAACCTAAGAGGCGTGTCCCGCAAGGAACACGCCTCTCGTTGTATATATTATAGGTAGCTACGAAAGGGTTGAATTTCAGTAATTCCTAATAAGCGTAGCCAGTTGGATTCACATCTTTGGAGTGCTGTCGGATGAGCCTTGGCGGCTTTGCTCTCGAGCTCCATCTTGCCTATGTGCCAGGTGAGGCCGAGGCTTACGAAGCGGGAGTTGAAGCACGGGGGACGGGGTGGGGATTGATGGTTGTTTGGGTTGGTATGGAGAGGCAAATGCTCGGAAAGCGCGAAAAAGGGAAAAACGGGATGCGTTTGGTGCTCTCTTTAAGGAATAGTAGGTGATGGGTGGTAGTTGTAATATGCTGATTATTCTGCTGTTGGTGTGGTTTACGGCTAAAAAGGCATTTGTTTTAATAAAAAGGTGTATATTTGCACTTGAAAACGATGTGAAGAGTCGTGTATAGCGAAGAGGCAATTGCATATGGTTATCATTAGATGTACGCCGAAATTAGGCAATAAAAGGACTTGATATAAACCAAAATAATTACTAATAGTTATGGTATGTAAACATTGTGGCGAAGAAATCGCCGACGAAAGCAAGTATTGTAAGTTATGCGAAGCAATGCTGACGCCAAAGAAGCCAATATGGTTGGCAGTTGTTCTGATTGTATTTGGCTCTATATTGTCCTGCTCGGGCAAATATGTGGACTTGGGTCTTCCGAGCGGCACCAAGTGGAAAGCCGAGAACGAGGAGGGGGGCTTATACACTTACGACGAGGCGGTGAGCAGGTTCGGCGACAAATTGCCCACCATGAAGCAGCTGGGAGAGCTGGAATGCGAATGCCAGTGGGAGTGGATTGGCGATGGATATAAGGTTACGGGTCCTAATGGCAAATCCATTGTTCTGTCCGCTGCGGGCTACCGCGATTGCGATGGGAGTGTCAACGACGTGGGGTCCGACGGCCTCTATTGGTCTTCCACGCCCTGTGGTTCGGAGGACGCGTGGTACCTCTACTTCAATTCGGGCGGTGTGAGCATGAACTACAACTACCGGTGCTACGGCCTCTCCGTCCGGCTTGTCCAAGATTAACGATTGCGCACGCGTCTGAGTTGTGGCTACGGATGTTGTGGGAAGGGTGTTCGTGCGGCGGGAGGCTACAGGGATGTGGGAGTAGGGGGCTTTTCCATGTAGACCCAGGTGTAGCCGTGTTTGGCGGCTTCGGTCCTGTAGGGGCGGAAGCCTTCGTGGATGTAGAAGTCGTACATGGGGCTCACTTGCGGGCATGTGCAGAGCCATGCGTGGGAGTGGGGGAGGATCGACTGGATGGCGTGGAACAGCTGTCGGCCAATGCCTTGCCGCTGGCACTCGGGCAGGACCATGAGGCGGCCAAGGTACAGGGAGTCTTGCTGTTGGGTGGGGCTCGCGGCGCCCTCGTCTTGAGCCATGGTGCCGCGGATGGAGCCGACGATGCGGCGGGCCTCGTCGAGGGCTATCAGCGTGGTGCTCTGGGCAAACTCCTCGTAGGCGTGTTCCAGGGTCTCGACCATGGGCATGGCGTCTTCCCAGCCGTACTTCTTGCAGAGGGGCGCGAAGGCTTTGCGTTGCAGGTCGAGGATGGCTGGGACGTCGTGCGGGGTTGCGAGCTCTATATTCATAGGCAGAAGGCTTTCAGGTTGTTGGCTGCGTCGGGGCTGTTGTCGAGCACGGCCTTGAGGGTTGTGCAGCTGTCCATGTCGGGGCAGTGGGCGCAGGTGGTGTGGCCTTTCTTTGTGGCGCATTGGCGTATGGCGCAGAGGCTCTCGCAGTAGACGGTCTTGCGGCCGTCGGCGCGGCAGCCGTCGCAGTTGATGTGCTCGGGCAGGATGGTGGCGTTGTTCAGGCGCGACCATAGCTCGGCGGTCTTCTCGCGCAGGGCCTGGTCGTTGCTTTGGGTGGCTATGTAGGCGTCGCACTTGCTGCAGTCTATGCCGCAGTAGGCTATTGCTTTGGTCTTGCTGTCGGAGGGCATGGCTGTGTGTGGTTGTGTGGTGCGCGGGTTATTTCACTTGTGCGCCGGGGGCGTCGCTGCCGCCTTGGCGTGCCTTGCTCTCGAGCTCCATCTTGCCTATGCGCCAGGTGAGGCCGAGGCTTACGAAGCGCGAGTTGAAGCGGTTGCTGCCGGTGGTCTGGTACTGCGGCGCCGTGGTGTTGCTGCCCCACTCGCTCCAGCCGAAGATGTCGTTAACGTTGAAGTAGATGCTCAGCTTGCGGTCGAAGAAATCGCTGCTTGCGCCGAAGTCGAAGCGTTTCTGTGCGTTGGTGAGGCTGTAGAGGCCGAGGCGCGGCGAGCTGTAGCTGCCGTTGGCAAAGAGCTCCAGCCGCTTCCACACCTTGGCCCACAGGTTGAGGCGGAAGCTGTAGCTGAGCTTGCTGTCGCTGAAGCCGTTGTAGTTGTAGCCGTAGTTGAACAGCGAGGCGTTGAAGCGCACGTTGAGGAAGCCCGTCGGACGGTAGGTGATGTTGGCCTCGGCGCCCTCGGTGTGGCTCGAGCCGATGTTGACGGGGTAGGTATAGTTGACCATGTAGGGACCGATGACGGGATCGTATATAGCTGATGTCATGGTGCCTATCTCGTCGGTGTTGGCGCGGAAGTAAGCGTTAAGACCCACGTTGCCGAACTTCATGATATACTTGTTCCAGGCGGCCTCGAGGTTGTGGGTGTAGCACATCAGCAGGTTGGGGTTGCCTGTGCTGAAGCTGAAATCCTCGTAGATGCGGAAAGGCAGATAACCGCTGAGGTCGCCATCGTGCGAGAAGCGGCGGGTGTAGCTCAGGCTGTAGCTCTCGAAGGTCTTGGTCTGGTAGCTAAGGTGGATGCTGGGCACCAGGCCGGAGAACAGTGTGTCGAGTCTCATGCGGTCGCCGACGGTGGGGTGCTCAATCATGCCGCTTTTGAAATTGTTGTTATACCGTAGCCCCAGCTTGGTGGTGAAACTGCCCCAGCGTTTCTGCGCTGTTACATAGACGTTTGGTTCGAAGGCAGACCCGTTCGACACATATGACTGGTAGGGCATATTGTTCCAACCGCCGCCGGGCAGCAGGCTGTCGCGTATCTCGCTGTTGCGGCTGTATCCGTAGCCCACTTCGGCGCCAGTTTCGATGGTGATGTCGTGCTTCAGAGGCAGCGTGTAGTTGATGCCCAGCTCGCCGCTGCCGTTCCACATTGAGCCCACCATGTGGCGCTTGAAGTCGGTGAGTGTCGGCGAGTTATAGTCGCGTGTCTGGTCGCTGTAGCCGCCGTTGGCCCAGTAGTTGCCGTTGAAGGTGATGCTCAGCTTGCGGCCCGTGGTGTCGTAGCGGTGTTCGAACCAGGCGCCGCCGTAGGCGCCGTGGCTGAAGCCGTGGTTGAGCGTGGTGTCGCGGTAGCCTAGGTCGACGCGCGTGGGGTTGTACTCGTAGTACTCGTAGTTGTTATAGAACGAGTTCTGGTCCCAGTAGGGGTAAGCACCCACCCATGCCGAGAGGGTGGTCTTGTCGTCTATCTTCCAGTTGGTGTTGAAGCCCAGGTAGCCGCCCTGGAAAGGCATCTTGTTCATGTTGTCCCACTTCTGGAAGCGGCTGGTGTCGCCGTTGGCGTCGAAGAGGGTGCTGGTGCCGTCCGACTTCATGTCGTGGTTGCCGTACATGCCGTTGATGTAGATGTTGAAGTCAACCTTCTCGTTGGCCCACACGTAGCTGGCCCAAGGCGATATAAAAGGCGTGGTGGTTGCACGCAGACCGAGGCACAGCAGCTCGTTTCGCGTCACCTTCTGGTTGGTTACGATGTTTATCACGCCGCCCGTGGTTGAGTAGCGCGCCGAGGGGTTGGTTATCACCTCTATACGTTCTATGGCGTTGGCAGGCAGCTGCTTGATGTACTGCTTCATGGCCTCCTCGTTCATGTGCGACGGACGGTCGTTTATCCATATCTCCACGCTGCTGACACCGCGCAGGGTGATGTTGCCCTCGGCGTCCACCTCCACGCCCGGGGCGTTCTGCAGGGCGTCGCTGGCCGTGCCCGTCTGTATGGAGGGGTCCTCTTTGGTGTTGTACATGTTCTTCTCGCCCTCCATGGTGTATAGCGGCCGCTCGGCCGACACCACCACCGTCTGCAGCATCACGTTGCCCGTCAGCTTGATGCCGAGGTTCTGCACCGACTGCTGCAGCTCTATCCTCTCCATGTGCGTCTCATAGCCCACAAACGAGGCCTGCAGCAGGTAGTTGCCCGGCTTCACGTCGGTAATCGTGAAGCGGCCGTCAAAGTCGGTCGAGTTGCCGCGCACGAAGACCGTGTCCTGCTCACTCATCAATCCCACGTTTACCAGTGGCAGAGCCTCGCCGGTCTTGGCGTCGCTCACCGTGCCCGAGATTGTGATGTTCTGTGCCGCCGCGTTCATCGACAGCAGCAGTGTCGCCAGCACCGCGGCAGCGGTTATCCGTATGTCTTTCATAATGCTTTGCATATTATTGTGTCAAATATTGCCTAATGTTGTATTATATTAACTAAAGTTTTACAATTAAATTGTGCCACCCGCCGAAAAAACACTTTGGGTGGAGGAGTTGCACAGGAACGGCGTGGCAACGGAGGAGAAAAAAAGCCGCTGAAAGGCGGCTTTTTTCTCTACAATAAAGAATCGTAGGGTATAATTACATTACCATATCAAGGCATTGGCTGCATCATTTTCCATCTATGATAAGAGCTCCTATTGTTTCAGTAGGCGGGCGGTGTGGGTCTTTCCGGAGGCGGTGGTGAGGGTGAGGAGAAGAGGGCTTCCATTGGAAGTCCGGGCTGAGAGGTCGAGTGTGTAGCGGCCGGGGGCTTCGGCGGTGAGGCGTACCAGCTCGCGGCGGCCTGTGAGGTCGGTGAGCCACGCCTCGCTGATGACCTCGGCGCATTTGATGGTTACCTGATGAGTGGCGGGATTGGGGTAAAGCACGACGTCGGCAGTTTCGATGGTTGTAATGTCAACAGGGGATACTGAGTTGATGACGCATGGTGTGCTCCAGTCGCTCCAACCCGCAAATATACCTGTCTCGCAGTAGCCGCGCACATAGACGTGGTATGCGCTGTCATTGTTTATGTCGGTGTATTCTATGTAGGGGACTGTTGTCGGGGTAATCAATCCGTTATCCGGGTCGCCGAACGGCGCGGTGCGCGACACTTCCCATCTGAGGTTGTTGGTGTCCACCCATTCTACGCGTACAGCGAGTCTGTCCATAGATGCAACGTAAGGTTCTTCGGGCGTGATGCAGAAAGTGTCCATTTCGATGATGGGGAAAACAAGCAAGAATCTCCTGTGTGTGAAGTAGTGCCATGTGTTGTCGAGTCTTGAGGAGTCATAATAGGTGAACTCAGGCATGTCTATTGCACAATCCTTATATGTTCCGTCGGCTTCCATTGAACTATAGGTACAGTAGTCCCATATGTGTGACGCCATATAGGAAAAGCCATTGAAATCGGTAACGGTTGGATCAGTGGTTGCACACCCCAGGTAGAACGAGTCGGCGACGGTGATGGCACTGTCGAAATAGTATTCGCGTAGCGAGACTACGGCCGTGAAGTCTATCATCTGATCGCATGAAGCTGCACCGCCCCTTCGAGGCAGTTCCATGTAGCGTTTTGGATGGGTCAAATAATCGTTCGTCCAGCAGACGCGGGCTTTCTCCACCAGCCCGCCGGCGGTGGCGTCGAACAGCACATAGTACAGCGTGCCATCTATGCTGGTGTCAATATCCTCATAAGGGGTGTTTGTCTGAGAGTGCAGCCGTGCCACAGTCGATGCAACACCAATCACTTTAAGCGGTGTATTGGTGGTGTGTTTCATGTAGCCGAAGGTGCCGATGGTGCCGATTACGCTGTCGGTATGGCCTATTGCGTTGAGGGTGGGCCACCAGCCATTTTCGTAGTGGTAGATGGAACACTTGCCGCGCACTGTGTCGCCGACTTGATGATAATAGCCGCTCTGGGCATGGGTGGCAATGGTGGCGAGGGTGAGTGCCGCCAGAAGGATGATTCTTTTCATTGTATTCATTTTTTTATAATTTATGTTTTACCCTACTCACTTGACGGTATTTCGGGTTACTCCGGTATGCTTCAGAAAGGACACAAAAAAGAACCGCGGGCTTCATGTTGCACTCGCGGTTCTGCAATACCTGTACTACAAACATAGAAAGCTCACGGTTTCCCGTAAGCATTTCCGCTTCTAAGTGTAGTACATGGGAAATTTGCAGATTTACGAGTGCTACTTATACAAGCTAAATGCTTTTTTATTCCTTGTGTTATTATCTTATTTTTCTTATATCTGTTTTGTTTTTAGTTGTTTATATTAGTATTAATTCGGTCGTTACTTGTTACAAATATACAAATTGTTTTTGAATTGTCAAGGTTCAATTGGTTTGTTCAAATACTTTACCGCCCTGTCGGCAGTCCCATATGGCGGCAATGAACACGTTTGTGTCTTCAACAAAATAGTAAATTCGATAATCCAACACCGTCAAGTAACGATAACTTGGAGTATGGGGGTATTTATCGTCAAATTGACCGATATGTGGCATGTATTCAAGTATATTGGTTGCATCAATTATCTTTGACAATCGGTTCAACGCAACCCGTTCGCTTGCCACGTCCCTATATTAAGTGTAGATGGCATCAAAGTCGTTCGAAGCCCTTGGCGACCAATGGTTTTTATAAGCCATATCTTGCTCGCATTTCCTCTTGTGTTACAAACCTGCCGGCCCCGAAGTCTTCGTCGGCTTCCCTCAACACATCCGCAAACTCTTCTTTTGTGTATGTACACGGACGCTTTACCCCGTTGAGCATTGCCACGATATCAGCCAATAAGGCTTCATCTTCTGATTGCGATGCAAGCGATGAGACCCTTTGGCGAAGCATCGTAAGCGTGTCGTGTATATCGCGGTTGGTCCTGGCTCCTGTTTCCATGATATAATAGTAGTATTGTTTTTATGCTTGACTTGTGTGTATGTATCTTGCTATTAGTTGTTTGCGTAGTTGCTTGTACAATTGTTGCGTACTACAAATATACGAAAGTTTTGGTTATTGTAGCAAAAATAAATCATGCAACGTAAATCGGGCATTACTGTTATTGCTGGCCGAGGTGCTCAAATTAATATACCAAGTGGCCTCCTTAATATAACAATGTGGTCTCCGTTTTCAACAAGATTATGGGTGCCGACGGTCGTCATATTGTCCCCGTTTCGTACCCCTTTCCAACCTAAATATAGGGTACATTTAGAGAAGATATATAGATGGTAAGGAGTTGGTCCAACCAACTCCTTATCATCTATATACTTACGATTTACGTTCTATATGTTAAAATCGGGGTGGGTAAGGGATTTTGAATGGATTGAAATTGTAAGGGTAATATATTTGTAATCAGTTTAATATAAATCGATTTTGGGCGAAAGGTGTGTTTTTGGCGGGTTGAGGGCGTTTGGAGTGAAAAACGGCTTTTTGCCGTTCTTCGGATGAGGACAAAAAGGGGGCGTGGAAAGATATTTTTTTAGGCAATTATAATTTTTTGCAACAACTGCCGTTTTTAGTATCGTGATGAAGTAATCTGTGATGTTGTTCGAAACGTTGGCTGCCGTATAATCATCCACTAGCATCTTGGTATCAATGAAATGATTAACGGCCAATTAACGGAAATCAACGTCAATACAAACCGAAAGGACCTACAATACACATTAAAAGCTCAAACTACACACTAATAAAGAAGAATCTATGGACTTGACCAAAATCTTAGTCATTGCCGGGAAACCGGATCTTTTTGAACTCGTATCGCAAACCAAGACTGGCGCGGTGGTGGAATCGCTTATCGACCACAGGCGCATACCCGTGTTCAAGGCCGACCGCATAAGCTCACTCAACGAGATAAGCCTCTTTACCGAGGACAGCGACGTGCCGCTGAAGGAGGTGCTGCGCAGCATCTTCGTCAAGGAGCAGGGCGGTGCCGTGCCGTTCGACCCCAAGAAGGTGAGTGGCAAGGAGTTGTTCGACTACTTGGGGAGTGTGCTGCCCAACTACGACAAGGAGCGTGTGCACGCGTCGGATGCCAAGAAGGTGCTGTCGTGGTACAACATACTGCAGTCGGCCGGCAAGGTGGACAACGAGCCCGACAAGGAGGAGGAGACGGCCGGCGAGGCTCAGCCCGAGGCATGACGACAGAGGTGGGAAGAGTCTCATCTCGTAGATGTTAAAAGAGAAGCAACATAAAGGCCGCCGATGGCCGAAGGTACTGCTATGGACAGGCGTGGCGATACTGCTGGCAGCAGCGGGGGCGCTCGTCGTGGCGTTGCGCGGCGGCGGTGAGGATGACGACAGCGTAGGGCTGCGCAAACTGCTGAGCTGGCGGCAGCCGCGGGTGGAGCTGAGCCGCGAGGCTTTGGCGGCGCAGCAGCGCCTGGAGGCCATGGAAGAGAACAACTACTACTACGTGGACATCGACGGCGACACGCTGATACTGCTGGTGGACAGTCCCGACTCGCTGCGAGCCGAGGGGCGTGCCTACTGGCTCGACAGTGCTTCGGACTGCGCCACGATGCGCACCTTCAGTGTGGTGCGCAGGGGCGAGAACCTGTGCCTGACACTTTCGGACAGCAGCAGCTACTGCTTTGCCGCCGACAGCAGCGTGCTGTGGCAGATGAAGCTGCCTCCGTTTCGCAAGATAAACGACCGGCGGTACTTGAAGCCTGTGTTCGAGGTGGAGTGCAGCCGCGATGTGGAGTACGGCAAGGCCATGGGCTACTGGTGCTCGATGGTGGGCAACGAGGGCGAGAACTACGGCAAGATAGTCAAGCAGGGCTTGAAGCAGACGCTGCGCCAGCGCATGCTGACGCTCACCATGGACGTGTACCAGCCCAAAGACCGCCCGGAGCGGAAGCTGATGCGCGAGGAGGGGCGTGCCGAGAGGCGGCCGCTCGTGATGTTCCTACATGGTGGCGCGTTCTACGTGGGCGACAAGGCCGAGGTGCATATAGAGCAGTGGTGCAGGCACTTCGCGGCGACGGGCTACGTGGCGGTGTCGCCCAACTACAGGATGGGCTTCGTGCCGTCGAGGAGCGAGATAGAGCGTGTGGGCTACATGGCTGTGCAGGACGCGCATGCCGCGCTGCGGTACATGGTGGCGCATGCCGACGAATACAACATAGACACAAGCCGCATCTTCGTGGCCGGCACCAGTGCGGGAGGCATCACGGCGCTGAACGTGGCGTTTATGACCAACCACACCCGTCCGCAGTCGAGCAAAGGCAAAGCGAACAAAGGCAAGGACTTGGGGCTTATCGAGACTGCCGACAACGACCTGCGCGTGGAGTTCCGTGTGAGGGCCGTGGGTAACCTGTGGGGAGCCCTGCCCGACCTCGACATGCTTAAGAGCAGTCGCACCGACATAGTGTCGTTTCACGGCGACGCCGACCCGTTGGTGCCGTACGACCAGGGCTACCCATTTGCCGACGTAGGCAAGTCGGTGGGCAAGAGCTTGTTTGGCAAGATGTACGGCTCGGCCGCCATCGACCGTGCCGCCCGTCAGGCGGGGCTGAAGAGCAGGCTGTACACCTTCGAAGGGGCGGGTCATGCCCTGCATCTGAACAAGGACCGCAGTCTGAACAAGGCCAACTTCGACTTCATACGCGACAGCATGGCGCTGTTTTTCTACAAGGAGATGATGCCCGGTGGGCCGCGCATAAGAGCCGACCGCGACAACGTGAGGGTGTACTACCTCAACGGCGGCGAGGGGTGCCACACGATGTGGCAGGCCGACGGTGGCTTCGTGCTGCGCAGCGACTCGTTGAAGGCCGAGGTGGTGTGGCGCGAGGATGCCAAGGAGTGCCGCATCAAGGCCTCGGGATGGTATGCCAACGGGCTTGGATTCTACGCCGAACGGAGCGTGCGGTAGGGTAGGAGGCGGTGACGCCTCGGGATGCCGCAGGGCAGGGCCAGCGACCGACGGATGAGGCGCCGTTTTTCAATTCAAAACAAGGTCTTTCGCGTGGCATCGGGTTATTATAAATAATTATAATCTATCCGATTTCAAAAAAAATGTGTATATTTGCAAGATAATATGCATTGCGCACTTGAGTGCGGCGATGCGTGTATTCGTCTGTAGAATAAATATTTATTATATATCGCGCAAAAAGAAAAATCGAACAGCAATGAAGAGATATTGGCTAATTATGATGACTGTGGCCGTGCTTGGCGGCGTTTTATTCACCTCGTGCAAAGAGAAAGACAAGCCCGAGCCGCAGGAACCCACGGAAGAGACGGCAACCGACACCAGGTATGACGAGCACCTGTCGGAGGGCGTGTTCCAACCCGCCTACCGCATAGCCAACCTGTACCACGATGACGCCATATACCAGACGTGGGAGTGGGGCACCTCGAAACTGGCTTCGGTGGAGGATGCCGAAGAGATGTGCACCTACGAGTTCAGCTACAGTGGCGACCAGGTGAGCGCCATCACCGTGACCTACGAAGACGGCAAGGTGGAGAGCCTCAACTTCGGCTACAATGGCTTGCTGACGCGCGTCGAGATAGCCGAAGGCAACATGACCAAGGTGGTGATGGGCGTGTCGCACAACGCCAACGACCAGATTACCAACGTGAGCCTCGACTACAGCGACGACTACATCATCGACATGGCCACGAGCCAGCTGCTGGGCAAGAGCGTGATGAGCCATGTGCTGAGCCGTAGTGCGATGAACGGCATCGTGGAGATGAGCAAGATGCTCAATGAGCGCAATGCCAAGAACGGCGCGAAATACACCGTGACCAACAAGCACTTCGCGCTGGTGTACACGTGGAACGGCGACAACCTGGTGCGCGAGGAGCTGAGTGGCAACTTCTCGGCCATGGCCACCATCAACGACGTGGCGAACATCTTCAACCTGGGTCAGCTGGCGGCTGTGGCCAGCTATTTTGCCAACGACAGCTACCCGATGAGCTACACTGTGGAGAGCCGCACCGACTACACCTTCGACGGCAAGGTGAACCCCACGCGCTACTACTGGGGCAAGGGTATCGCGCCCAGCAACCTGTCGAAGAACAACGTGCTTACAGCCACCACCGAAGGCCGCGTTGAGATGGCTGTTACGGTGACGCTGCCCGACAGCCTGAACAGCATGGTGCGCATGGCAATCCTCAGCCTGTGGGACGGCAACACGCAGCACACATATACCCGCGAGAAGGACCTGTCGAACAGCGAGACGCACACGTACAAGTACAACAGCAACAACTATCTGACGAGCGATGCCTGCAACGGCACCGTGACGAAATACAAATACAAGTAAGCTCCCTTATCTGGCCGGTAACGCGCCAACCACTTAACACTTACAACTTAAAACAAACAACTAGAGAACTATGACTTACACAGAGAAAGACAAGCAATACAAGCGTTATACCATCACATCGGCACTGCCGTATGCCAACGGTCCGGTGCACATAGGCCACCTGGCCGGAGTGTATGTGCCGGCCGACGTCTACGCCCGCTACCTGCGTGCGCAGGGCGAGCAGGTGCTGTTCATTGGCGGCAGCGACGAGCATGGCGTGCCCATCACCATCAAAGCCCGCAAGGAGGGCGTCAGCCCGCAGGACATCGTGGACCGCTACCACAAGATAATAAAAGAGTCGTTTGCCGAACTGGGCATATCGTTCGACATATACAGCCGTACCTCGTCGGCCGAGCACCACAAGACTGCTGCGGCTTTCTTCGAGAAGCTGTACAAGGAAGGCAAGTTTGTAGAGAAGACCTCGATGCAGTACTACGACGAGGAGGCGCACCAGTTTCTGGCCGACCGCTACATAACCGGCACCTGTCCGCATTGCGGCAACGAGCATGCCTACGGCGACCAGTGCGAGGCCTGCGGCACCTCGTTGAACGCCACCGACCTCATCAACCCGCGCAGCGCGCTGAGCGGCAACCCGCCGGTGATGAAGGAGACGAAGCATTGGTATCTGCCCCTCGACAAGGACGAGGAGTGGCTGCGCCAATGGATACTGGAGAGCCACAAGAACGACTGGAAGGTGAACGTGTACGGCCAGTGCAAGTCGTGGATCGACGCGGGCTTGCAGCCCCGTGCCGTCACGCGCGACCTGGACTGGGGCGTGAAGGTGCCCCTGCCTGAAGCCGAAGGCAAGGTGCTGTACGTGTGGTTCGATGCACCCATAGGCTACATCAGCTTCACCAAAGAGCTGAAAGGCGACGACTGGGAGAAGTGGTGGAAAGACAACGACACCAAGCTGGTGCATTTCATAGGCAAGGACAACATCGTGTTCCACTGCATCATCTTCCCCTCGATGCTCAAGGCCGAAGGCAGCTATATACTGCCGCAGAACGTGCCGGCCAACGAATTCCTTAACCTCGAGGGCGACAAGATAAGTACCTCGCGCAACTGGGCCGTGTGGCTGCACGAGTACCTGAAGGAGTTCCCCGGCAAACAGGACGTGCTGCGCTACACCCTTTGCAGCAATGCCCCCGAGACCAAGGACAACGACTTCACGTGGAAGGATTTCCAGCTGAAGAACAACTCGGAGCTGGTGGCAATACTTGGCAACTTCGTGAACCGCACGCTGGTGCTGACGCACAAGTTCTACGGTGGCAAGGTGCCGGCCCGCAAGGCTTTGACGCCTGCCGAAGAGGAGGTGATACGCGAACTGGCCACGTTCCCCGAGCGAGTGGGCCGCAGCATAGAGCTGTACCGTTTCCGCGAGGCCTTGGGCGAGATGATGAACCTGGCCCGTCTGGGCAACAAGTACCTCACCGACACCGAGCCGTGGAAACTCGTAAAGACTGACCCCGAACGCACCGCCACGGTGATGAACCTTGCGTTGCAGATATGCGCCAACCTGGCCGTTCTCTGCGCTCCATTCCTGCCTTTCACCGCCGACAAGATGCACCGCATCATGAACCTGCCCGCCATGGGCTGGCAGCATGCCGGCAGTGCCGACCTCCTCATGGAGGGGCACACCATCGACCAGCCCGAACTACTCTTCGAGCAGATTGACGATGCCGCCATAGAGGCGCAGGTGAACAAGCTGCAGGAGTCGAAACGGCAGAACGAGCTCAACGCATGGCAGCCCGCAGCGGTGAAGCCCACGGTGAGCTTCGACGACTTCGGCAAGGTGGACATCCGTGTTGGAACCGTGTTGGAATGCTCAAAAGTGCCCAAGGCCGACAAACTGTTGCAGTTCAAGATTGACGACGGCATGGGCGGCCGCACCATAGTGAGCGGCATAGCCAAGTACTACACTGAGCCCGAGAAGCTGGTGGGCCGCCAGGTGTGCTTCATAGCCAACTTTGCGCCGCGCAAGCTGAAGGGTGTGGAGAGCCAGGGCATGATACTGAGTGCCGAGGACAAAGACGGCCGCCTGGTGCTGGTGAGCCCCAGCGACTTGGTGACGTCGGGCGTTAATGTTGGATAGCGTTGCACGAGCCTTTGCTCGCAATAATATGTGCTGTTGTACGGTGTCAGCCCCGAAGCGGGGATTTAAACAAAGACTTCTAAAAGAAACAAAACTTGATATGAGAAAAGTTGCTACGAAACTGATGTTGACCTTCATGGCCCTGATGGTGCCGTATGTTGTCAATGCCCAACGGGCTCCCGTCGCCAACTTGCATGTGGAACGAACCACTATCAGCAGTGTCACGGTGGCGTGGGACGACCAGTCGGATGTGTTGTCGTGGATTGTTGAATACGGTTTGAGCGGATTTGCCGAAGGCAGCGGCACGCGAGTGTCGGTGGCAGGCAATGCCTCGATAACCATATCGCAGCTTGCGGAACAGACCAGCTACGACGTGTATGTGACAGCCAACTACGGAGCATGGGGCGTCAGCGACAGCCGCATGGTGCAGGCGGTGACCCTCTTCGAGCCGTACCGGCTGCCGTTCGTGTGCGATTTCGAGACGGGCAACGTCAACGGCAACTGGAAGTTCGCCAACGGCCGTTCGGCCAACGTGTGGATGGTGGGCCATAACACCCGCTACAGCGGCGACAGCAGCCTGTATGTGTCCAACTACAGCGGCACCTATCACGACTCCAACAGCTACGCCAACGCTTCGACGGTGGTGTACGGATGGATAGGACTTCAGTTTGACACGGCCGGCACCTATGCCATATCCTTCGACTGGAGGGCTGGCGGAGAACCCCTCAACGACTATCTGCGTGTGGCGTTGGCACAGGAGTGGGCTTTGCCGGAGGCAGAAATCAGCGAGCCTGCCAACGGCATGGGATACAACACACTGCCGCAAGGCTGGACAGCCCTCGACGGTGGCACAGGCCTCAACGGCTCGACGGCGTGGAGCACCTATACGGGCAACTTCGTGGTGAGCCAGCCGGGGTTGTACAAGCTGATGGTGTGCTGGGTCAACAACAACAGACGGTTGGGCAATCCTCCGGCGGCAATAGACAATATCAGGATAGAGAAGACCCGTTGCAGCATAGCGTCGGGACTGAGGGTCACGGCACTCACCCATACCACGGCGACCTGCGTGTGGGACGAGGGCGACGGTGCCCACTGGGTGGCCGAGTACAGTGCACGTGGAACACAGGCACGCCACCGCGAGGTGTTATACCGTAACGAACTGCAGATTAACAACCTTACACCCAATACGCAATATGACTTGAGGGTGTTCCCCGTGTGTGGCTATGGCGACACGGGAATGGCAAGCTATATAACATTCGTCACAGGCTGCAGCCCGATAGATGTACCTTACAGCGAGAGTTTCGATGGCGGCTCCAACTCGTGCATACAGACACAGGGCGGAGAGGTTACCGTGGCGAACGGCACGATGACCATAGGCGGTAACGGCACCACCTACGTGGTGTGGCCGGCTACCAACGTGCGGGCCGACTCGCTGAAGGTGTTCCTCAAGTACCGCCAGAACAATCTGGACAACGGCGAGTTGACACTGGGTTACATGCAGAACATATACGACGAGAGCAGTTTCAGACCGTTGCAGACGCTGGAGGCTTCGCTGATATGGACCTCGACGCTGCATGACCTGGGCTATGACGGAGCGCCCGAACCAAACGCACATATCGCGCTGCGGTACATATCGCCGGGTAACTTCGGAGCCATCATCGACTCGATCTCCATAGAGAACGCGGCGGTGTGCAAGAAGGTGACTAACCTGCGTGTAACGTCTGTCGACGACAGCCGTGTGTCGGTGGCATGGAATACTCCGAACAGCGGCATACTGTGGCAGGTGGAGTACGGCTACCGAGGCTACACGCCCTTTACGAGCGACAGGCAAGGGGTGCTGTACAGCATGACCCGCGACGCAGATATCACAGGCTTGCAGGGCGCGACCGACTACGACGTGTATGTGAGGGCTATATGCGGCCGTCGCGACACCGGAGTGGCCGAGCGCATACGAGTGCGTACAAGTCCGACGCCGCAGCCCGGAGTGCCGTATCTTGTCTATGCCGACAGCATAACGAGCACCTCGGCACGCATAAACTTCAGCATCGACGCTGAGGGAGCCAGCTACCAGATAGCCTACAGCTACAGCAGCAACATACCGCCCACAACCTCGTCGCTGCACGAGACCTTGACGGCCAACCATGCTACATGGAGCAACCTTCAGCCAATGACAGACTACTATTACGCGGTGCGCAGCATAAATGGCAACAACATAAGCGCATGGTCGGAGGTGTCGCACTTCAGAACCATGCCCGACTGCGACAACAGCTATCAGATAATAGCCCGTATGCCGCTCGACCGCACGGCGCACAACGGCATCATGTGGCAGCATTACGATGCAGCGACACTGGCGGCCTCCGACGTGCATGAAGGCGATGTGTACAACCTGGCCATCGAATACGCGGGCATTATGCACGACAGCGTGAACATGCAGATATATATGGCCAACGGCAACCAGAGCAACGTCAGCGGCATGACCTGTGTGTACAACGGCACGGTGAAGTGCGTGGCAGGCAGCAGCTGGACCGAGATTCCGCTCGATGTGCCTTACCATTGCATCAACAACAGCGACATCACGGTAGCCATACGTTGCTCGGGGCATCTTGAGACCCCAAGTTGGGGCTCTACGCTGACAATGATGCTGTGCAACTCTTCGCCAGCCTCATACCACCAGATATTCGCCGACTGCAATGCGGAATACGGATATGTGGAGGGTGTAGGTCTTTACCGCACCAACAGCATAGCCACGCTGTGCGTGAGAGCCAACCACGGCTACCGTTTCGCCCGTTGGGCCAACGGTGACACCAGCAGCAGAATACAGTTTGTAGTGAACAGGGACACCACTCTGCGCGATATGAGCTTTGTGCTCGACAGCTTCAGCATAACGACAGTGACGAACGACGCTTCGGCCGGTATGATTGCAGGTCCGCGGCGTGTGGCATATAGGCAGAATGCCATACTCACCGCTACGCCGACCCCCAATCACCATTTCTGCCGCTGGGGTGACGGGAGCACCGTCAACCCGCGCAGCATAACGGTGTCGGGCGACACTCTTGTGACGGCCTTCTTTGCCATAGATACTTACATGGTCAATATTTCGGCCAACTTCGGCGGTACTGTGAGCGGCGGCGGCCGGTATCAGGCAGGCGATACGGTGGTGGCATCGGCCACGGCTTCGGCCAATTATTATTTCTACCATTGGAGCGACGGCAACACCGACAATCCACGCATATTCATAGCCGAGCATGACACCACGTTGCAGGCCCAGTTCATAACAGGGGTGGTGTCGGTGACTGTGCAGTGCGACACATCGATGGGAACAGCATACGGCTCGGGCTTATACAGATCGGGCGACAGGGTGACGCTGTATGTTACGCCGCGCCCCGGCTTCCATTTCGTGAGGTGGAACGACGGACAGACCACCAACCGCAGGACGATTGTGGTGAACAGAGATGTTGTTTATACGGCAATCATAGAGCCCAACTACTATACCGTGATGACGCGCAGCGCCGACCCGCAGCGCGGCTACACCACGGGTGACAGCATGACTGTGGCAGGCACCACCTTGGTGCTGCAAGCTATACCGCTGCCGGGATACATGTTTGTAGCATGGCACGACGGCAGCACCTCCAACCCGCGTACGATAACCGTGACGGCCGACTCGGTGTTTACAGCGGCGTTTGGCTATGCTCTTTACAGGGTGTCGGTGGAGTGCGACACGAGTATGGGCTCGGTTGCAGGCACGGGCTTCTTCTCATACGGCGACAGCACGAACCTCGTGGCCCGTGCACGCAGCGGTTACCGCTTTGTGCGCTGGGAGGATGGAAGCACAACGGCCACGCGCCGACTCGTGGTTGACCGCGACACACTGCTGCATGCCTATTTTGAGCCCAACCGCTACATGATCTATGTGCGCAGCAGCGACGAGAGCCAAGGCACCGTCACCGGCTATGGCATGTACGGATACGGCACACAGGCCAGCATAGCGGCACACGCAGTGTATGGCTACCGCTTCTCGCATTGGGACGACAGCAACACCGTCAACCCGCGCATAATCGATGTGCAGGGCAACGCCTCTTATATGGCATTCTTCGAGCCCGACGTGTACAGCGTGCAGGTGCTTAGTGACAACCTCATGATGGGTATTGTGGCAGGCTCGGGTTCCTATCTGAATGGCGATACGGCATTGATATCGGCCACTGCAAACCAAGGCTGCCGTTTCGTGCGCTGGAACGATGGCGAAACCGCCAATCCGCGTAGGATTGTAGTAAGGTCAAACTGCTATTATACGGCTATATTCGAAACCAGCATGTATCGCCTGGGCGTGACTTATGATACCTCGATGGGTGTTGTGAGCGGCATGGGCGTATATGCCTATGGCAGTACTGCCGTGCTGGCGGCCACGGCGAAGCGTGGTCATGCTTTCAACGGCTGGAGCGATGGCAATACCAGCAGTGTTAGAAGTATGCTTATGGTTGGAGATACCACGATAGGAGCAACATTCTCACGCCTGCGTTACAGTGTGTCGGCGGTCAGTGCCAACGACAATATCGGCCGTGCCGATGGCTCGGGCAGTTATCTGTTTGGTGATACAGCGGTGGTTACCGCAGTGCCAACCACGGGTTATCACTTTGTGCGTTGGAATGACGGCAATACCGATAATCCCCGCCGTTTTGTGGTGGAGGACAATACTACACTGTCGGCCACCTTTGCAAGGAGTTTCTATGTGGTGACAGTTACGTCGGCCAGCGACAGCATGGGCTATGTTAGCGGTGGCGGCACTTACACACACGGCACCAATGTCAGCGTTGTGGCAAGGGCTCACAACGGCTACCGTTTTGTGCGCTGGAGTGACGGCGAGGCGCAGAGTGCCAGGACAATAACCGTGGTAAGCGACAGTACCCTTGTGGCCTACTTCGACGGAGGCACATATCTGATTGAAGCCCGTAGCAACGACACGTTGATGGGTGTTGTGAGCGGTGGCGGCTATTATTCCCCGAACAGTCAGGCTACACTGACGGCCACGGCGAATGCAGGCTATCATTTCACTTATTGGAACGACGGAGAGACCTCGCCCACACGCACGGTGACGGTGACAGGCAACGCAGTATATATGGCTTTGTTTGAAGCCGACCTGTATCGAGTTAATGCCAGTACCAACGACCCGGCCCTGGGTGTGGTGTCGGGCGGCGGCTACTACACCTATGGCTATGTCGTAGAGCTTAACGCACAGCCGATGAGTCACTGCCAGTTCCTGCACTGGAGTGACGGCAATACCGAGAATCCGCGTCATATCATGGTGACGAGTGATACGGTGATTGACGCGCTCTTTGCTGCCGCCACATTCAACATCACGGCCGATGTGGCCGATGCCACACAGGGCTTCGTCACCGGCGTTGGAGCTTACAACTACGGCGACACCATCTACATCACGGCAGTTGGCCACACGGGCTTCACATTCCTGCGTTGGGAAGATGGCAGCGTAGAGAACCCTCGTCGTATCATTGTGACGTCGGATGAGCATCACACCGCCACAATGGTGGCTTCGCATTACACTGTTGAAGCCGCGCCAAACGACGAGACGATGGGATTTGTGACAGGTGCAGGCACTTATGCCTACAACTATTATGTGACATTGACGGCGACACCGTATAATGGATATAAATTCGTGCGCTGGAGCGACGGCGTGACTGAGCGTGGGCGCAGTTTCGTGGTGACGCAGAACGTGTCGCTGCAGGCTATATTCTCACCGCTCAACAGCATCGTCGCGCCCAACGGAGAGTATAGGGTATATGCATCGGGCGGCGAGATTGTGGTGAAGGGCGATGTTGACGGCGATGTGATAGTGTACGATGCCGTGGGCCGTTGCATCATGATAGATAGGGAACGAGGCAATGCCGTGCGTAAATACAGGATGCCGTCGGCTGGTGTTTATCTTGTGAAAGTGGCTGATAATATCCCGCAACGGGTGGTAATAGTAAAATAAACAACGATGAAGGTACTGCTTACCGGAGCCAATGGTTTATTGGGGCACAACGTGTTGAAGCGTCTGCTGGAGCAGGGGCACGAGGTGCATGCCATTGTCCGTAGAGCGTCATCGTTACTAATAACCCATGAACGGCTGTCGGTTACTGAGGGCAGTTTCCTGTTTGCTCCAGTGCTGATGCAGGCGGCCGCAGGCTGCGATGCCATTATCAACTGCGCAGGAGTGACAGATATGTCTTACACCAATATCGATACATATCTATCGGTTAACAAGAACGGTGTAGATGTTCTGATGGATGTTGCCGACAAGTTGGATATCAAGACTTTTGTACATGTCAGCACTGCCAATACGATAGGATATGGTACTCCGAGGCATACAGCCGACGAGTCGTACAGAATACAAAAACCTTTCTCGGAGTCGTTGTATGCCTGTAGCAAGAAAAAAGGCGAGGAGGTGTTGGAATGGCATTATGCCCTGCATCCCGACAGGCACTATATAGTGGTCAATCCCGGGTTCATGGTGGGACCATACGACACGAAGCCTAGCTCGGGACGCCTGTTGCAGGCGGCATGGCGGAAGCCCGTCATGTTTGTCCCTAAAGGCGGAAAGAGTTTTGTACATGTGGCCGATGTGGCCGCTGCGGTGGTCAACGCCCTAACTATGGGCCGCCATGGACAGCGTTACCTCCTTACAGGTGAGAATATGTCGATAAAGGAGTTCTATGCCCTGCAGAAGAAGGTGTGTGGGTATTTTCAGTTGGCAATACCGCTGAGCCGCCTGCTAGCCATGGCGGCAGGACGTTTTGGCGACCTGTTGAGGGAGATAGGTGTGCAGACATCATTGTCGAGCAATAATGTGGCACAGCTGTATGTGAAGGAATATTATTGCAACGACAAAGCCGTTAAAGAACTGGATATGCCACAGACACCTGTGGCACAGGCTATATCCGACTATTTTGACTGGCGCGGCAAGAACCGTCGCCGAATTGTCGGATAGTTGTATAATAATGTAGAAATACTGATGATTATGAAGAAAATATTGACATTCATTGTGCTATCGGTTGCCTTGCTTGCCATGTCGGCGTGCTCACAGCAGGCAAAAGAGGATGCCGGCAAGAAAAGTTCATCGGGCAAGACATTGGAGATATTGGTTGTTGGCGAGAAGAACACTTCAGTCAACAGTACCACAAAACTTATAGATTCGCTGTTTAAAGCACAGCAAGAGGGCTTTATGCAGAAAGAGTCGAAGTTCGATGTTGTGTATATTCCGCGTTCATCGTATGATAACAGCGAGATGTTCAAGGTTCATCGCAACCTTATATTGCTTGATATCAATCCAGAGAATCCCGACAAGGCCTATAGATACAAAGACGAGTATGCGGCACCGCAGGTCATATTTGAGTTTGCCGCACGCAACAGGCATAGTCTCGATTCCTTGATAGCACGGTTTGCCCCCGAGATGGAGAAACACATCTATGACACGGAGCATCGCCGCATAATCAAGGCATTCAAGAGCACAGAGGGCTACAAGGTGGAGAAAAAGGTGAAGGACAACTTCGGCTTTGGACTGACTTTCTCGGAGGAGTTTGCTGTTGCTAATATGCTCAACGATTTTGCATGGGTGCGAAAAGAGGCTAAGGACTTCGGCCTTCACGTGTTGGTCTACACTCAGCCATATACCAGCAAGCAACAGTTCGACGAGGCACAGATATTAAACAACTTGGACAGCATAATGAAGAGGGTGCCGAGCACTGCCGAGAACAGTTATATAGGTACCGAGCGGCGGCTCGACCTCCCGATGCGCACCACCACGCTTGCAAATCGTTACTGTGTAGAAACCCGTGGCATGTGGCGCTCGTTCGGCGACTTCATGGGCGGCCCCTTTGTGAGTTACACCCTGACATCGCCTGATAACAAGCAGCTCATTACGTTGGTGGGCTTTGTGTTCTCTCCACGCTTCCCCAAACGCGATTATTTGATGCAGGTGGAGAGCATTTGTCATTCGCTAACATTTGAAATACAATAATCTGATATAATTATATGACTAGTCGCCTGATACGGTTGTTGTGTGCGGCATTGCTGCTCAGCCATGTTGTTCCGACATGGGGGCAGTCCATGCTGCGCCGTTCCGAGTTGGGCATCAACGGCGGCGGGATGAACTATTTGGGCGACCTTAACGGTCAGAGCATGCTCGGCAAGTTGAGTGTGGCTGCCGGAGGTGTGTACCGCATCAATTTCGATAACCGCTGGTCTATGTGTCTTGGTGCGAGCTACGGTCATGTAGAGGGTGGAAATCCTGACATCATAGCACGGCGTAACCTGAGTTTCAGGAGCTTCATAGGTGAAGGCTGGGTCAGGGCTGAGTTCAATTTCCTTCCATTCGGCAGGGCGGCCGACGACTTTAGCTGGACTCCTTATATCTTCGGCGGTCTGGGCTTCTTTGCTTTCAACCCTCAGGCTCAGTATAAGAGTCCGGTGTCGGGCACGCTTGAGTGGTACGATTTGCAGCCGATGGGTACCGAGGGGCAGGGTCTGGCGCAATATCCCGACCGTACCAAATACTCTCTGATCCAAGGGATGTTCCCGTTTGGTCTGGGTATAAGATACATACCGTTCGAGTTTGTGACGTTTGCAGTGGAATACGGCTTTCGCAAGACGTGGACAGATTATATCGACGATGTAAGTACCACCTATGTTGACGGTTCGTTGTTCTCATCCGACATCACATCACGGCTTGCCGACCGTTCGGGCGAGGTGGAACCAGGTTATGTCAACGCCCCTGGCATCAAACGCGGCGACGACTCGCTCGACGACTGGTACGCATACCTCAACTTGAGCATCACGGTGAGGATGGACAAGATATTGTTCTGGGTAGGGAAGAAAAGATGTGACTTAAAATAAACGATAAAAGTAATGCTATGAAATATATAGACGAAATAGACAGGCAACGTGTTCCAAGGCATATAGCCATAATCATGGATGGCAACGGCCGTTGGGCCCAGCGCCAGGAACACGCCCGCATCTACGGTCACCAGCACGCCCTCGAGGCAGTGCGGCAGTCCGTCGAAGCCGCCGCAGAGTTAGGCGTTGAAGTGCTCACACTCTACACCTTCTCCACCGAGAACTGGAACCGCCCCAAAGAAGAGGTTGACGGCCTCATGGCCCTAATCGTCAAGGCTGTGCATGAGGAAACTCCCCTCCTGCAGAAGAACGGCGTGAAGCTCTGCACCATAGGCGACATCCAGCGCCTCCCCGATACCTCGCGCACAGAGCTCGAGCAGTGCATCGCCGATACCTCTTCCAACAGCCGCATCACCCTCGTTCTCGCACTCAGTTACAGCGGCCGCTGGGAGCTCACGCAAGCCCTTAAGGCTGTGGCTACAGAGGTCGCGCAGGGACGCTTGCAGCCGCAGGACATCACCGAGGACACCATGCAGCGCCACCTTGTCACCAGCGAGTGGCCCGACCCCGACCTGCTCATACGCACAGGCGGTGAGCAGCGCATCAGCAACTTCCTCCTTTGGCAGTCGGCCTACACTGAGTTCTATTTCTCCGAGCAGCTGTGGCCCGACTTCCGCAAGGAAGATCTCTACGAGGCCGTCCTCCAATACCAGCAACGTCAGCGTCGCTTCGGCAAGACTGGTGATCAGGTGGCCTCAGACAGTGGTCAGGAATAATTCAATAGATAAATTTAAGCGGTATCAATAATAAAATATGCTGTTGTCAGTTATTATATAGTTATTACATCAAGCACCCTAATGAAACATCTTCTCCATAATGCCTTTTTGTTTGCGCTTCTCGCTTTGGCATCTGTCGGTGTCAATGCTCAAGTAGTGATTGGAGGTCAGGGACAATACGACATTGACTACCTTACCCCCAAGACATATACCATAGGCGGCATAACATTTGAAAATGCCGAGCGGTTTGACAGCCGCATGATTCTGCTTGTTGCCGGTCTGCAGGTAGGCGACGAAATCACCGTCCCAGGCGACAAGATAGCTACGGCTATCGACAACCTTTGGAAGCAGGGCATGTTTGAGGATGTGAAAATCAGCGCAACGCGTATTCAAGGCAGCAATATCTTCCTTAAGATAACGCTTAAAGAACGTCCCAAACTCTCTAAGTTTAAGTTCGTTGGAGTAAAGAAAAGCGATGCTGACAAATTGAGAGAAGAGATGCACATCGCTGTAGGCGACGTGGTGACTGAACATCTTCTTCAGACCTGTTCCAACAAGATACGCAACTTCTACATTGACAAGGGTTACACTAATATAAAGGTGAGCGCGTCGACAGAAGTCGACACCTCCGATACCAAGCAGAACCGTGTGATAGTGATTTTCAACGCCGACCTCGGGAAAAAGGTCAAGATTGATTCTCTGACAATCACCGGAAACAACGATATTCCTTATAACAAGTTGGTGCGCAAGCTTAAGAAGACGCATGATGTGCAGTATGCCAAGAAGATGTATTTCTGGACACCAGGTTTCTGGAAGCGCTCAAAATACATCGAGAACGATTTCGACGAAGACCTCGACGCTCTTATTACCTATTATAACGAATTAGGTTACCGTGACGCCCGTGTTATTAGCGACACAGTGTATACGGTGCGTGCCGAACAACTTAGTATCAGCGAGAAGAAGAAAGCCAAGCAAGACCGTCTGAGAGTCAATATCGATATATATGAAGGTCGCAAGTTCTATTTCCGCAACATAACCTTCAGCGGCAACACAATCTACACCTCTGAGAATCTAGCCCGTCACCTTCGCATACAGAAGGGCGACCCCTATAACCGTACTCTGCTGGAAACCAATCTAAAATACAATCCCAGCGGTACGGATATAACGGCCATGTATATGGACAACGGCTATCTCTTCTTCAATGCCACTCCGGTCGAAGTGGCGGTCGAGGGCGATTCTATCGATATAGAGATACGCATCGTCGAGGGTAAGCAGGCACGTATACGCAATGTGACGGTTGAAGGCAACACTATCACCAATGACAAGGTGATTATGCGCGAGTTGCATACCCGTCCCGGCGACCTGTTCAGCCGCGATGCCGTCCTTCGCAGCCGTCGCGAGCTCGTCACTCTTGGCTATTTCAAGGAAGAGTCTATAATACCCGAGCCAAAGCCTAACAGAGAAGACGGCACGGTCGACATAGTGTACAAGGTTGAGGAGAACTCCACTAGCCAGCTTCAGCTGCAGGGTGGCTACGGCAGTGGCATGATAATAGGTCAGCTCGGCATACAGCTCAACAACTTCTCGGCGCGCGGCATCTTCAACAAAAAGGCCTGGCAGCCGCTCCCCGCAGGCGACGGGCAGAAGCTGGGTATCAACTTGGTAACCAACGGCGCTTTCTATTATTCCATCAATACCTCCTTCACCGAGCCGTGGCTCGGCGGCCGTCGTCCGCAGGCTCTCAGCGTGTCGCTCTACCACAACCTCTACAGCAATGGCTATTGGGTGGGCAAGGACGACAAGTCGTATTATAGCCTTATGATTACCGGCGGCGGCGTCTCTCTGTCAAAGCGTCTTAAATGGCCCGACGACTACTTTATCCTCTCGCACGGACTTACCTATAAGCACTACAACCTGCGCAATTACACCTCCTTGACATCTGCCTTTACCGATGGTTCGGCCAACGACCTCGCCTATGGCGTGACATTGGGTCGCAACTCGCTGGATTCCCCCATCTATCCGCGCAGCGGTAGCGAGGTGTCAGTGTCGGGCTATGCAACGTTGCCCTATTCAGCTTTCAGCAACAAGGACTACAGCACCCTCACGGGCGAGGATCTGTATCACTGGGTAGAATATTACAAGCTGAACGTCAAGGGCTCGTGGATGCTCAACCTCATCGGTGACGTTGTGCTGAACGCCCGTTTCCGTTTCGGCTATATGGGTTATTACAACAACGATATTGGTCTTGCTCCGTTCGGCCGTTATTATGTGGGCGGCGACGGTCTGTCGGTTTATATGCTCGACGGTCGCGAGGTGATACCGCTGCGAGGCTATGAGAATAACTCCATAAGCCCCGACGGTGGCGGCGCGGTGTTCGACCGCTATACCCTCGAGTTGCGTCAGCCCATCATCGAGAGCGGAATGGCCACCATCTATGCTCTCGGGTTCTTCGAAGGGGGCAATTCGTGGTATCGCCCGTCCGACTTTCAGCCGTTCAAGCTCTACAATTCCACAGGTCTCGGCGTCAGGCTCTACATGCCTCAGTTTGGACTCATTGGCATCGATTGGGGCTACGGCTTCGACGGCTCCAACGGCGGCAGCCACTTCCATTTCTCAATAAATCAATCCATAGATTAAACTTATCATACTATGCGCAAACTCTTTCATGCACTTCTGCCGATAGTACTGGTCGCAATCACGACGGTTGGGTATGCGCAGAAATATGCCTGCGTCAATACCGAGTATATCCTGTCCAACCTTCCTGATTACAAGCAGGCGCAGACTCAGCTCGACAAGATTGCCACACAGTGGCAGAAGGAACTTGAGGCTCTGTACCAAGAGGTTGACAAGCTCAACCAGAACTACCAGCAGGAAGGCTACCTGTTGCCCGAAGCACTGAAGAATAAGCGGCAGCAAGAGCTGAAAGCCAAGGAGAGCGAAGTGAAGTCGCTGCAGCGCAAACGCTTCGCCCCTGGTGGCGACCTCGACAAGAAACGCGAGGAGCTGATGAAACCCATTCAGGACAAGATATATAACACCATAGAGCGTATAGCCAACGAGCGCGGCTATTCCTTCGTCATGGATAAGGCGGGTTCGGCCACGGTGCTTTATGTCAACCCCAAGTACGACATAAGCGACCAGGTTCTCGAACTGCTTGGCTACAAAGCCAATGCCGGTGCTGCGGCATCCGATGGCTCAAAATCCAACTCCAAAGGAAATAATAAAAAATAATAAATTAAAACACATTACAAACAAATGAAAAAAACGCTTATCCTGATGGCCTTTGCCATCATTGCTTTCTGCGGTAGCTCCTACGCACAAAAAACCGTTAAACTTGGACACATCAACTCCTCCGACCTCATGCAAATCATGCCGGGCAAGGATTCTGTGCAGACCGTCCTTGAAAAAGAAGTGGCCGACCTCGAGGCTCAGCTCAACGACATGAAGGCCGAGATGGAAAAGCGCTATAACGAGTATATCGAGAAGCAGTCCCAGATGTCCGACCTGATAAAGCGTACCAAACAGCAGGAAATTCAGGATATGGGCAACCGTATCGAAGTGTTCCAGCAGAACGCACAGAAACAGATGCAGGAACGTCAGGAAGCCCTCCTACAGCCCATAATCGACCGCGCCAAGAAAGCTATCGAGGATGTGGCCAAGGAGAACGGCTACAGCTATATCTTCGACACCAGTACCAATGTGGGTGCCGTCCTCTATCAGCAGGACAGTGACGATATCATGCCCTTGGTGAAGAAGAAACTCGGCCTCTCCAAGTAAACTGCACAGATTATTGTGCCGCCTTATGTAAATGGAGTCGTTATCGGCTCCATTTATTGTTTTGCCTCGTCTATCGATTGCGGTGCATGCGTATCATACGCAATGCATTACGCCAGGGCAAGGCAGAAGATGCTTATCTTTGTTGTGGGGACATCAAGTATGGCGCGGCAGCATGCCTCCACCGTTGCTCCGCTTGTTATGACGTCGTCAAACACGAGGATATGTTTCCCGTGCAGGGCCTTGGCATCGGTAATGCGGAACACATCGGTCATGTTGTCCATGCGTTCAATGCGGTTGCGCAGAGTCTGCGTATCGGTATGGCGTGTACGTACAACGGCCTTGGTTTCAATGGGTCGCGGGAATGTCGAGGCTATGCCTTTGCATATCTCAAGGCTTTGGTTATAGCCGCGTTTCCGTCTCTTGCGTGGGTGCAGGGGTATGGGGAGCAGGACGTCCACATCGTCAAATCGGTGCGTATCCGCAATCTCTCGCCCAATCATGGTTCCTATATATGCTGCCAGCTTTAGGTCGCCGTGATATTTTATCTGATGTACAGCTCTTTGCGATATTGTCTTCTTCCTGAAGTGCAAGAACGCTCCACCTGCCACGAACTGCACCCTGCCGAGAAACCGCTCCTCCATCGGGTTGTATTCCATTTGGTTGAAATAGGTGCGTGGCAGGTGCTCAAGGCACTGCGTGCAAAGTATCTCTTCATGTTCCGACAGGGGATTGCCGCAAAGGTGACACCGTTGTGGAAAGAGGACGCTGCGTAGGTCGCGTATTACTGTACGTAATGTCAGCATGGCAGGAAAAGGCAGCTGTCGCCGTAGCTTAGGAACCTGAAGCCGTGGTCGAGGGCGTAATGGTAGCATTCGCGCCATGCATCGCCAACCAATGCCGACACCAGTAGCAGCAGTGTGCTCTTGGGTTGGTGGAAATTGGTGATTAATCCGCTGATAACATGGTATCTGTATCCTGGTGCAATCATCAGGCGTGTGTCGCCGTGCAGAGTGTCTGTCCCATGGCGCTCCATCCATTGCAGCACGTTGCTGTAGGCCGTTGCGGTGTCCACATGACGTTCTTCAAGGGTGTATGGATCCCACTGCTCTATATGCATGGCGTCGAGGGCGGGGTCTTCCTGCAGTCGCACACCGAACCAGTACACCGACTCCAGAGTGCGTACCGTGGTGGTTCCCACGGAGATTATCGGTCGTCCAATATGGTCGAGCACTCGCTGTATGTTCCCTCGGGCAATCTCTATCTGTTCCACGTGCATCTCGTGTTCGCCGATAGTCGTGGTGTTGACGGGTTTGAAGGTTCCGGCACCTACGTGCAGGGTGATGAATTCAGTCCCTATCCCTTTGGCTCTTAGACTGTCGAGCAATTCGGGCGTGAAATGCAGCCCTGCTGTAGGGGCGGCCACCGAGCCCTCCTGATGTGCGTAAACCGTCTGGTAGCGTTCGTTGTCCGAGTCCTCGGCCTCGCGGTTCAGGTAGGGTGGGAGGGGGATGACGCCTGCCGCCTCTATAACCTCTGCAAAGCTCATGCCGCCAGTCCATTCAAAGTCCACTACCCAGGCGTTGCCTACGGCCTCGCGCCGCGTGGCGGTGAGGCTTTGGCTGATATCCGATAGCTGAAAGTTTAGTGTTAATGTCCCTTCCTTCCATTTCTTGTTGTTCCCGATGAAGCACAGCCATGTGCAGCGTTCGCGTTGCTCAAAGGCCTGAGCTACAGGCATGCGGTGCGGCTCGAGGCAGAACACCTCGATGGTCGAGCCGGTGGGCTTGCGGAAGAAGAGTCGGGCGTGGATGACGCGTGTATCGTTGAATACCAGCAGGGTATCGTCGGGCAGGAAGTCGCCAACATTATAAAAGACGCTTTCGCCAATCGTTCCATGTCTGTATACGAGCAATTTCGACTGGTCGCGCTGTGCCAATGGGAACTTGGCAATGCGTTCGTCGGGCAGGGGGTAGTCGTAGTCGGCTATGGCTATGGACTGTGGGTTAGTCATTGGCTTTTGCTTTGCGTTGGGTGAGGAGCGAGAAGAGTATGTACCAGAGGATTATGAGCGATATGGCGTACCATTGGCGTGTGGCGGCTATGATTATGGCGCAGCCGATAAGGAAAATGTACTGTATATGGTTCGTCCTCCACGTGAGGTCTTTGAAGTTGAACTTCAGCGAGAACATGGGCAACTCCGAGACCATCAGCACGTTGGTGATGAGCGATAGGGCTATGAGGCAGTATGGAAAGACGGGGTGTGCAACCACAGGCGCTAAGGCCTCGGGACAGTAGCAGCCGCAATTGGTTGTGAGGGCTATTCCCACCCAGATAAGGGCGTTGGCCGGTGCCGGCAACCCGAGGAAGCTATGGCTCTGACGGGTGTCGAGGTTGAATTTTGCAAGGCGGTAGGCGGTAAAAAGGGGTATAAGGAATGGGATGAAGATGAGGAAGTAAGGGGTTAACCCGAAGCAGTTGGCTGAGTTGTAGAGCAGACAGTAAAGAATATAGGCGGGAGCAACACCCGAGGTGACCACGTCGGCCAGCGAGTCAAGCTCTTTGCCCATTGGCGATGCCACGCCGAGCAGGCGGGCGGCCATGCCGTCGAAGAAGTCGAGGAAGATGCCCAGGCAGATGAGTAATGCGGCTATCCCCACTCCGTTGTCTGGACCAACGGCATAGCCTATAGCCAGCACTCCGCACAGCAGGTTGCCGAGGGTGATGAGGTTGGGTATTTGTCGTTTTATACTACCGATAAGGTTCATGTTATAAGTGTGTTAAAAAAGAATGTAGGAACAAGAAACTTATTCCTACATCCCGAAAAACAGTTTACATTATCTGTTATGCACAGCTTCTTAGTATAGTTTGACGATAAGCTTGAAGTCGGGGTCGTCCCAGTAGGCTTTGAACTCGGTGTCGACGGCGGCCTTCTCCTTGTACTCGTATTTCTCGTCAATAGATGCCTTGAGGTTCTTCAGGCAGTTGTTGCGGTCGTTGAGGCGGGCATAGGCAACCGCGCGCAGGTAGTTGACATCGCAGTTCTGGTCCAGGCAGCAGTCGAGGGTTCTTATGCTGGCGCTTGTCTCGCCGTTCATCAGCTGTGCGAAGGCGAGGTTGAAACTGCAGGTACTCTTTTTCAGCTGCTTCTCAGCCTCTTTGTAGTTGCCTTTCTTCAGGTTGAGTATCGGCAGGTTCGTCTCGGCATCGTTGGAGCCTTGGCGCTGTGCCTCCTCAAAGTAGTATTTTGCCAGAGTGTAGTCCTTCTTGGCCAGGCACAGCAGGCCGGTGTTGTTGAGCACATCGGGGTTGTGGGGGTTGATTTCGCGTGCCACGTTCAGGAAACGCTCGGCTTCGCCGTAGTCTCCAAGGTAGAACGCCACGGCTCCGGCGTTGTTCCAGGCCGCCCATTCCGAGCTGTGGTTCTCTGTGGCCCATTTGTAGTATTTCAGTTTGGTGGGATAGCTGTAGTTGATGTAGGCGGCATACATCAGCTCGTCGAACGAGAGTTTCGACGGCTTCAGGGTCGCCTGTTTGGCCAGCTCCACGTCGTCCATGCGCGCCTCCGAGTAGTAGAGGGCTATCTGGGCTCTGCGCAGGTTGGGGAATATCTCGGTGTTCAGTATGCTGTACGAGTCGGCCATGTTCTTTATCATCTGCTCCCTCTTGATGAGGTTCTGCTGGGTCTCCACGATGTTCACGATGGCGTTCTTGTCTTGTATGTCAGACTCTTCCACCATGATGACGAAGTGCACCCAGTCCTCGCCGGCCGAGCGCGTGGTTATGATGACTTTCTTCAGCTGGTTGTACTTCCAGTATTCCAGCTCGTGTGCCTGCACGTTGGCACGGCGGGCCATGATGGTCAGTGCCTCGTCAAGCACGCGGCGCAGCTGCACGGTGGCCACCTCGGCGCGGTTTTTCGACACGCCCACGTTGTTGGTCTCCTCGCCTTCGGGCGATGCCCAGCCCGTGATGTTTATCTGCTTGGGCAGTCCGTTCTCCAAAATGATGCGTTTCAAGTTTTCCAAGTTGTTCTTGGCGTCGAACTTACGGTTCATGTACAGGTTCCAGTCGAGGGTCGACAGTCCGTTTGGGAAGTATATGTCGGCTGTCTCAACAACGCCCTGCTCCTTGTTGTAGTTGATGGGCGATATCGAGATGTTGCCGCGTATGTTGACCCACGACGATGTGTTATTCACGCCGTCCGAGATTAGCACCGTCGGGAAGCGCTTGCCTTTGTGCTTTACTGGTGGTACATAGCCTGTTACGTCTTTATTGTCGCGCTTCGACACCTTGAACTCTTCCGCAAATTTGGCCTCGTCGTCGGTCGTCGTCGTGCGGTAGCCCACGGGGGTCAGGGTCACGCGGCCGGTCTCCATGCCGGGCTTGAAATCGAATTCGTCGGTGTAGGTGAAGCGGCCGCCGTTGGCGTAGCTTATGGCTATGCCCTCGCCGTTCACGTTCTCGCCCTTCAGCGTGATGGGCTCAAGGGGTATCACGCCGCCTTCCCATGTGAACACGGGCTGCAGGAAGACCGCCACTTTTTTGGAGAAATATTTCTCGGGAACCGAGCCCGTGAACTTCACAATAACTTTGTCGTCCATCGTCTCCACAGGATTGGGCGTGGCTTGGTAGCGAACTTTCTTGCTTTGGCTCTTCATTTTACCCAGTCCGCTGCATCCAGTCAGCAGAAGCGAGACCATCAAGAAGGCAAAAATCGATTTCTTCATTCTATGTGATGTTTGTGTTGTTTCTGTTGATTCATAGTGATATACACAACAATTAACGGCCTTTGCGGTCGCTAAATAATGCATATATCAATCTGCAAAGATACGCTTTTTTTTGGAATTATTTATATTTATTTTCTTCTTTTGTCTATTTCTTGGCCTCGCAGCAGCATTCTTTCATGGTGCAGAAGCGGCACGCATCGGCGCTCGGCGTGCACTTGAATGGTATGCTTGGGTCCATCAGTTCCCGCAGTATGCCGCTGAGCGACTCCTCAAATTCGGCGAATTGTTGGCTGTTGATTACCATCGAATGGTCAATATGCATATAGAGGAAATCCTCACTGAGGTTGCGCAGCGGATAAAGTCCCGACAGTACCTGCGTGTCGTCTTTGTGGCTTCGGTTGTACACCCACGCGTACAGCATCACCTGGAACCACTTGTCCGACACGTTGCCTTCGGCTATGTCCTGCGAGCTGACAACAAGCTCTTTAGGGTCTACTTTGCCCGTCTTGTAGTCAACGATGCGTACCGTTCCGTCAAAACGGTCTATTCTGTCGGCAATACCTTGTATGTGAATGTCGTAGTGGTTTTCTGCTGCCGCTGTATCTGTTTCGGCGACGGTAATGCCTAATGTCGTCTCGATTTTCTTCTCGCAGTCTATTATTTCTATTGTGTGATGCTCTGATTCTATAAGTTCTATCTCTTTTGCGAGGGTCTTCTCGAGCAGCGTGGTGGCTATCGACTCGTAGAAGTGGTTGCGTCCCTCGTGTGTCCGTCCGTGGCTGAAGAGTTCCGCCCCGGCTTTTTCTATCAGCGTCTTGGCCTCCTCGCGGTGTTTGCGCAGCACGGCAGGGTCGACGGCTCGCCCGGCAAAGGGCTGGAATATCTCATACAAAGCCTTGTGTACCAGGTTTCCGAAGTCCGATTGGTCCATGTCGTCGCTCAGGTTATCGGTCTCTCTTAGCGACAGCAGCGACTCGTAGCAGTACCGCATCGGGCAGGCGCGGTAAGTGTTAATGGCCGACGGGTACAGCCCTTTCCCGGTGGCCTTCTCCATTAGCCGCTCCCACAGCTGCCCCGTTTTCTGCATAGTGTTGCTTTTCTCTCTGGTAATAAGGCTTGTTGGGGCGAATACCGACTCGTGGTTGATTTTGATATTTGCAGGGTGTTTCTGCATCAGCTCGTCTTCTATTTGCAGAATGAAACGGCTTGCCTCGCCTTTCCCCATGCCTTCCGACGCGCTGTTGTACACCAGCACTATCTTCTCCGCCCGCTGTATCAGCCGGTAGAAGTGGTTGGCATATATGGCTTCTTTCTCTTTGTAGGTCGGCAGATTGAAGCGTCGCTTGATACTCAGTGGTATAAGCGTGCTGTCGTTCCTCTTTGACGGCAGTACTCCCTCGTTGGCCGAAAGCAGTATTATGCGGCTGAAGTCGAGGTTGCGCGTTTCGAGCATTCCCAGTATTTGCAGCTCCTTAAGTGGTGAGCCATAGAACGATATGCTTCTCCGGCGCGCTATGCGCAGGTATATCTTCTGGAACGATGCCGCGCTGTCGATGAAGGCGTATTCCTTTTGCAGACTGTCGAAGTAGTCGAGTATCTCTACGAAGCACGTCATCGCCTCGTCCTCCTGCGGGTTGTCGCGCAGTATATTGCTGTCTATTATGCTGTCGTACAGCTGTCGCAGGCTCTTGAGCAGCGTGGCCACGGTGGGTTGCTCTATGCTGAAAAGGAAGCGTATCGCGCCTGCGTCGAACCCGGCAAACTGGCAGAAGTCCTCTATCGTGTCGGCATTGGCCCTGATGAGGTGCTGACGGGCGAATAGCTCGTACAGTTCTTCGTGGTGATCCTGAGAGGCCAACATGCTGGTAACAAGAGGGTCAGTGAGTATGTTCAGTATGTCGGCATGGTAGAATGTGCCGTTGTGACAGTTGGCGTAGAGGCTTGTCGTTTTCAGTGCAAGACTGTGTATGAGGCTTTGCTCGAAAGGAAATCCCATCGACACGTTGGCTTTCTTTATCTCTTGCGGCAGGGAGTTCAATGCTGGCACCAGCAGCTTCTCGTCGGCAAGAACCAACGCGGTTTGGCTCATTGTGTTAGGGTCGGATTGCGCCCACTGCTGCAGCATCTGTCCGGCATATTTGGTCTGCATGATGTCCTCTGGACATTCAACAATCGTAATCTCTTTCTTGCCTATGGCGAAGTGGTCTTCAAAGGGTCCTATGTCAGGTATCCCCGCGCTCCGCATCCTGCGCAGGAAATGACCTGCCTCCTGCAGCGGGTCGTCAAAGTAGTACGCGTCGCCGTCGGCTATATAATGCCCTAAACCGCTTCGTATGAAAGTCTTGACGATGGTCGTCTCACTTGTCGACAGCGCGTTGAAGCCCACGAAGTATACAGCTTTGTATACGAAGCCGTCGGTCATCTTCTCCTTTTTCTCGGCCACGGCGCGGTAGGCCATGCCGCCATAGGCCTGCCCCTTGGTCGCAAGGCGCTGGCGCAGCTGGCTGTAGTAGGTGTATAGCGACTTGTAAAACAGCAGGTATTCTCGCTGGAACGGTGTGAGTTGCGTGCCTTCAACGTCCCATTCCTCTATCGACTTTATGTTGTGCAGGTTGGCAAACAGCTGCTGTGCGTCGGCGCAGTACAGGTCTATTTCCGAGAAGTCGGAGAGCATCATGTCGGCCAGCGGCATGAACTTCTCAAACGTCTCGTAATGTGCCGTGCCCTCGTTGGTCGGCATGTTGCGGTGTATGTCGTATAGCTCAAAGAGAATAAACTCGTTAGGGATTATCTGCGCCCCGCCGAGCATGGTGATTAGCTCGTCCATACCAACAACGTTGGGCAGGAAGAACGCAGGTATGTCGGCCTTGGCGAGTTCGCGCCGCAGGAACAGCGACGGGCGACGGTTGTTGAACACCACCAGCACCTTGTCCATGTCGTGCGGATGCTCATGCAGCAAGCGCTGCGCCACTTCTTGTATAAAGCTGGTGTTCATACGTATCTGGCTGCTTTGGTTAGTGTCTCGGGCTTGCCCACGTCGAGCCATCGGGCGGCGTCGTGCAGGTACGGTGCAACGGTGTGTTGCGCGGCTGCCTTCAGGAACTCTGGCACGACAGGGTAGGGGTGGTCGGCTTCGGGAAGCGCGGCGATAAATGCCGGTTCTATGATACCTATACCGCTGTAAGCAAGATATTTGTCTGCGTTTGCGTCTCGCCTGTCCTCCTTGCTCCAGCGGTATTCGTCGGTGGTGCGGTTTGTCCAGCCAACAAGCTGGTTGTCGTTGAATATCAGCAGTCTCGAGGTTTCGCGTTCGCTCACCGCCAGTGTGGCTGTGGCGCGGCTCTCCCGGTGATGGGCAAGCATATCGCCAAAGTCTATATCCGACAGGATATCAACGTTGTGCACAAGCACTGGCTCGTTGCTGTCGAATAGTGGTACGGCATGTTTCAGGGCTCCGCCGGTGTCGAGCAGCATCTCACGCTCGTCGGATATCAAAACCTCTGCATCCCAGCTCTTTTGCTGCACGAACGATATTATCATGTCGGCAAAATGATGCACGTTGACAACTATGCGGCTTGCGCCCTGTCGTATCAGGTTGTTGATGTTGATTTCGAGCAGTGTCCTGCCTTCCACGGTGACCAGTGCCTTGGGTCGGTCGTTGGTCAGCGGGCGGAGCCTGGTGCCCAATCCGGCTGCGAGTATAAAAGCCTGCATGGTTGTATGTTTTATTATGGTTTTTGCAATGAAATGTTTTGCCAAATCAATCTTTGTGTACACTCAATTATCATGGAATCATGATGTTCTTCGTATGGCAGTCCCCTCAGCAAAGTCCCGTTCCACATTGCAAAGATACAAAAACAATTCAAGACTCAAGAAACTTTTTCTCCCCACCCCACAACGCTCAAGATCTCTTCCACCCCGCCTCCGTTTCTCATCCGATCTGTACCCGTTTCTCATTTGATCTGTACCCGTTTCTCATTTGACCTGTCTCCGTTTTGCTTTTGACACGTACCCGTTTCGTTTTTTTCCGCTCTCTGTATACTCCGTTTTCACCTCTCCAAACCTACCCTAATTAGTGCTTGATATAGACTACATAAAGAGTTGATAAGGAGTTGATCTGACCAACTCTTTATCAACTATATACTTACGCTTTGCGTTCTATATACCAAAATTGGAATGTGACGCGATTTTGTATGTATTTGTAATATGTTGTATTTTAGCGTGATATGCAATTTTGGCTAATTTTTGGCTTGACGGCGTTTTGCATCGATTTTATGATGTTTTTGGGTGGGTTCGGGACGGTGATATTTATGATGTGTTGTGTGTAGATGGAAGTTTTTATGGAAAGGTGTCTGCGGTTTCTGTTTTTTTTCGTAACTTTGCATCGCAAACAGCACCGTTGTTTGTGCCGGAAACCGTTGAATGTTCATGATTCACAGGATGATGGGCTAATGTCGGTGATTTTGCATTTATATTATAGTACCCGCATATTAAATAAAGATTCATAGAAAACAGTGACAAAACTCATGAGAATAAAGATTTTTTTTGTTGCAGTGTTTGCACTTCTGCTGGCCTCATCGTGCAAGACGCCTGTTGATTTGGTTTATGTGAACGACGCGGTGCGCGATTCGGCCGTGGCGGTGCAGGGGCAAATCATGAAAGGCATCCAGGTAAACGACAACATCAGCATCTATGTTGAGAGCGAGACGCCTGAGTCGACCGTGCAGTTTAATCAGGAAACCAACAAGATAGCCATGTCAAGCGGTGCGGTGATGAATCCTTCGAGCAACACCGTGTCGGGCTATCTGGTGAATGCCGACGGCGACATTATCTTCCCCGTTCTGGGCAAGATTCACGTGGCGGGTCTTACGCACACCGAGTTGGCGTCGCTGATAGAGAACCGTTTGATTAAGGAAGGTCACATCAAGGACCCCGTCGTGACCGTGAAGCTCTTGAACTTCAGGGTGTGCGTGATCGGTGAGGTGACGAAGCCTGGCATGTTGCATGTCGACGGCGACCGCATGACGATCTTCGAGGCGTTGAGCAGCGTGGGCGATGTGACGATGTACGGCCAGCGCAAGAATGTCACTGTTATCAGGGAGGAGAACGGCCAGAGAATTCTCGGTACGCTGGACCTCACGTCGCAGAACGTCTTTTCGTCGCCGTATTATTTTCTGCACCAGAACGATGTGGTGTATGTGGAACCCAACAAGCGCAAGAAGAGGAACGCTGAACGCGACCCGATGATTATGACCTACATTTCGAGTGGCGTGTCGATTATATCGGTGCTCACATCGGTGTTCTACTATTACATTATGACCAAGTATTATTACAATAACTGATAACGAGTCAAGATATATGGAATCGAGTCAATTGAACAACCTGCAACCTGTTAACCCGCAAGCCGGTAATACCAAAGAGGAGGAGTCGGGGATATCAATACGCGATATCGTCTTTATGGTAATCAGTAACTGGTACTGGTTTGCCATATCGGTGTTTTTGTGTCTGGTGGTGTCGGCGTTCGTGTATAAGTCGAGACCGAAGACCTACTCGGCGCAGGCCACTATTATGGTGCGCGACGAGGGCAACAAGATGCGGTATAACTCCAAGAATGTTGACAACATCATCAACAGCATGGGTATTGAAAACAGCGGGCTGTCGCTCGAGAACGAGATATATCTGATTAAGTCGTCGCCCATGATGCTCAACGTGGTGGAGGAACTGGGACTGAACACGACGTGCGTAAGGAACGACTTGTTCCACAAGGTGTCGTACTACAAGGATGCGCCGCTGAAGCTTTATATGTACAACCTTGACGTGAAGCACGACCCGACGCTGACGGTGGAGGTGACGCCGCTGGGCGGTAACCGCTACAAATACCGCATACCGCAGGGCAGGCACTACAGCGAATACAAGGAGGCCAGCTACAACGAGATTGTGTCGCTGTCGAAGAATGTGTCGTTCGCCGTGGACAAGACCCGTTTCCTCGACAAGAGGAGCGAGGGAGTTGCGTATACGCTGACAAGGACTCCGGCACGCAATATGGCGCGGGCGCTGAAAGGGCGCCTGAACGTGGCGCGTGCGGACAAGCTTGCGTCGATCATCACCATCGGCTACACGGACGCCAACCCCATGCGGGCCATAGAGGTGGTGGACACCTTGATAGAGGCGTATAACGAAGACGTGGTGCGCGACAAGAATCTGGTGGCGCAGAAGACCGAGGCATTTATCGAAGACCGTATAGCCCTTATATCGGGCGAGCTGAACGAGGTGGACAACCAGGTGACGCGCCTGCAGACCGAGGCCGGTGTTACGGACTTTGGAACGGCGGGCGGAACGCTGATGACGGCGGGCGCAAGGTACAACGACGAGGTGGTGGCGATGCAGATGGAGCTGACGCTGATAGAGTACCTGAAGAGTTACCTTGAGGACCCTGTAAACAAGGACGAGCTGATTCCGGCCAACGTGGCGGTGAGCGACGCCTCGATACAGGCGTTGATAGCCACTTACAACCAGCAACTTCTGACCTACAACAAACTGAAGAAAACCGCAGGCCTCAACAACCCGACCCTCAAGAACCAGGAGGAGCAGCTGAACGCCACGCGCAAGGTAATCACGGAATCGGTGAACAACCTGGTGAAATCGGCCAACGCGAGGCTGCGTTCGGCTCGCGGTCAAGAGATGAAGACTCAGCGCCAGATTACCGACATGCCCACGCAGGCCAAGGCGGTGAACGAGATAGCACGTCAGCAGAAGATTAAAGAGGAACTGTACCTGTACCTGCTGAGCAAGCGCGAGGAGAACGCCATGAACCTGGCCGTGACGGTAGCCAACGCCAAGGTGGTGGAAAGCTCGCAGATGAGCGGCATGGGCCCGAGGCTGATGATGTTCGTGCTGGTGGGTCTGGCCGTGGGCGTGGCTCTGCCGGCGGTGGTCATATTCCTGGTAGGATTCTTCAACACCAAGTTGCGCTCGAAGGTAGATGTGGAGAAGGCTCTCACCATACCGGTGCTGGGCGAGATACCGCAGAAACCCAAGGGCAGGGAGGAGGACGACGTTATCGTCACCTCGAACGGCACGGACCTGGTGACCGAGGCTTTCAGAATATTGCATTCGAACATTCCGTTCTTCATAACCGACCCGTCGCAGAAGGTGATACAGACGGTGTCGACCATACCTGGCGAGGGTAAGTCGTACACGGCGCTGAACCTGGCACTGTCGCTGGCATATATGGGCAAGAAGACCATACTGGTTGACATGGACTTGCGCCGCCGCGGACTGTCGAAGGTGATAGACCGCCACAACCATAACGGACTGATCAATTACTTCCTGTCGAAGGTGGAGAGCGTGGACGATGTAATAACGCACAGCGACTCGTCGCCCAACCTCGACTACATAGTGTGCGAGAAGACTCCGCCCAACGCCACGCAGCTGCTGCTGACCGACAAGCTGGAGGAATTCACCAATTTGCTGAAGGAGCGTTATGACTACCTTATCTTCGACTCGACGCCGGCGCAGATAGTGGCCGACGCGGCGGTGATAAACAGGATTGCCGACCTGACGCTGTACGTGATGCGTATTGGCGTGCTTAACAAGGCGGCGTTCCCGTTCATTCAGGAACTGTACGACAAGAAGAAGTTCAAGAACATGGCTATAGTGCTGACCGACACGCCGCTTATAACCAAACGCTACGGCGGATACGGCTACGGATACGGCTATGGATACGGTTATGGCTACGGCTACGGTTACGGCTATGGATATGGCTACGGTTACGGCTACGGCTATGGTGCGACGGAGAGCTCGGAAAGAAGCGACAAAAATTAAACACATCAACCAAAGATAACACATGAAAGGTATTGTTTTGGCAGGCGGTTCGGGTACGAGGCTGTACCCCATAACCAAAGGCGTTAGCAAACAGCTGCTGCCGATATACGACAAGCCGATGATATACTACCCCATCAGCGTGCTGATGCTGGCGGGTATCCGAGATATACTTATAATATCAACGCCCCACGACCTGCCGGGGTTCAAGCGTCTGCTTGGCGACGGCAGCGACTTCGGCGTCAACTTCTCGTATGCGGAACAGCCGTCGCCCGACGGTCTGGCTCAGGCCTTCATCATTGGCGAGGAGTTTGTTGGCGACGATTCGGTGTGCCTTGTTCTTGGCGACAACATCTTTCAGGGCAACGGCTTCAGCAAGATGCTGCACGAGGCGGTACGTGCCGCCGAGGAGGAGAGCAAGGCCACGGTGTTCGGCTACTGGGTGGCCGACCCCGAGCGCTACGGCGTTGCCGAGTTTGACAAGAGCGGCAAGGTGCTCAGCATAGAGGAGAAACCGCAGGAGCCCAAGAGCAACTACGCCGTGGTGGGACTGTATTTTTATCCCAACAAAGTGGTCAAGGTGGCCAAGGAGATAAAGCCTTCGGCTCGCGGCGAGCTGGAGATTACCTCGGTGAACCAGTCGTTCCTCGCCGCCGGCGAGCTGATGGTGCAGCTGCTGGGACGCGGCTTTGCATGGCTCGACACTGGTACGCACGACTCGCTGGCCGAGGCCTCGACCTTTATAGAGGTGCTGGAGAAGCGTCAGGGCCTCAAGGTGGCGTGCCTGGAAGGCATAGCCTACCGTAAGGGCTGGATTGGCGACGACGACCTGCGCCGCATTGCTCAGCCGATGATTAAGAACCAGTACGGGCAGTACCTGCTAAACCTGATAAACGAGAAGCGCAGATGAATATAGTGAAGACCGACATAGAGGGTGTGTTCATAGTTGAGCCGAGAGTGTTCGGCGACGCACGCGGCTACTTCTTTGAGAGTTACAACGCACGCGAGTTCAAGGAGAAAACTGGTGTGGACGTGGTGTTTGTGCAGGATAATGAGTCGATGTCGTCGTACGGCGTGCTGCGTGGATTGCACTTCCAGAATCCTCCGTATACGCAAAGTAAGCTGGTGAGGGTTGTGAAGGGCAGAGTGCTGGACGTGGCCGTTGACATACGCAAAGGGTCGCCTACCTACGGCCGCCACGTGGCGGTGGAGCTGTCGGAGGAGAACCACAGGCAGTTTTTCATTCCCAAGGGATTTGCCCATGGCTTTTCGGTGCTGAGCGAGACAGCTGTGTTCCAGTATAAATGTGACGAGTTCTATGCTCCGCAGAGCGAAGGAGCGTTGATGTGGAACGACCCCGACTTGGCGATAGACTGGCGCATACCTGGCGAGAAGGTGCTGCTGTCGGAGAAAGACCGCAACCATCCGAGGCTTAAAGAGTTTGACAGTCCGTTTGTATTTTAGATAGAAAGGATAGAAGCGATAGAGATGATAGATGTGATAGAGGCTGGCGCGGACAACATATCCTCATATCAACTTTAAACGTATCAACATAAATTATGAATATACTGGTAACAGGGGTGAAGGGTCAGTTGGGCAGTCACATGCGGCTGCTCGGACCGCTGTCGCGTCACCGTTATCTGTTCACCGACGTAGAGGAACTTGATATCACCGACCGTGACGCGGTGAACGGCTTCGTGGAGCGGAACAGTGTGGACTGCATAGTCAACTGCGCGGCCTATACCAACGTGGAACTGGCCGAGGACGAGGAGTCGAAGGCCCTAAGGATAAACGCTGGCGCGGTGCGCATCCTTGCCGATGCGATGCGTGAGCGTGGCGGGTGGCTGTTCCATGTGTCGACCGATTATGTGTTTGGCGGCGACAAATACAACACGCCCTGCGGCGAGGAACTGCCTACGAATCCTGTAGGAGCCTACGGACGTACCAAGCTTGCCGGCGAGGAGGAAATCAAGGCCTCGGGCTGCCACTACGTAATCATACGCACGGCGTGGCTGTATAGCGAGTACGGCAAGAATTTTGTCAAGACCATGCTGACGCTCACCGGCAGCAAGCCTATGCTGAACGTGGTGTACGACCAGGTGGGCTCGCCTACCTATGCTGGCGACCTTGCCCGCGCCATGTTCCAGATAATAGAAGACGGCAGGTACGAAGGCAACGACGGCATATACAACTACAGCAACGAGGGCGTGTGTAGCTGGTACGACCTGACGAAAGAGATTACGCGCCAGAGCGGCAACGCACAGTGCAACGTGCAGCCCTGCCGCAGCAGCGAGTTTCCGAGCAAGGTGACGCGTCCAAGCTATTCGGTGCTCGATAAATCGAAGATAAAACGAGTGTTCGGCGTGGCTGTCCCTTATTGGGTGGACAGCCTGCAAGAGTGTATCGACAATATCCAAACCTGCGCTGAAGGCGGGTGCGGTGACGGTCGTTAGTATAACATTAATAGAGATTAAATGAAGAACTTTGCATTGATAGGCGTGGGCGGATATATAGCCCCGCGACATCTGAAAGCTATAAAGGACACGGGCAACACGCTGCTCTCGGCCTACGACCGTTGCGACAGTGTAGGCATCATGGACAGTTATTTTCCCAATGCGGCTTTCTTTACCGAACAGGAACTGTTTGACCGCCATAACAGTAGACTCAAGGAACAGGGTAAGGCACTGGAATTTGTGTCGGTGTGCACACCTAACTATCTGCATGACGCGCACACGCGCTATGCGTTGCGCCTGGGGTGCGACGTGATATGCGAGAAGCCTGTGTCGTTGAACCCGTGGAACGTAGACGGTCTCGCAAAGATGGAAGAGGAGACCGGCCACAAGGTGTATACCATCCTGCAGCTGCGTCTGCACGAGTCGGTGATTGCGTTGAAGAAACGTATCGCCGAAGGTCCGAAGGACAAGATACACGACGTAGACCTCACCTATATCACGTCGAGGGGCAACTGGTACTACACCTCGTGGAAGGGCGACGTGCACAAGAGTGGCTGCGTGGCAACCAACATAGGCGTGCATTTCTACGACATGCTGAGCTGGATATTCGGCGACGTGAAGAGCAACATAGTGCATGTGGCGAGCCACGACAGGGTTGCCGGCTATCTGGAGTTCGAGAAGGCGCGAGTGCGCTATTTCCTGAGCATCAACGCCGACACGCTGCCTCCCGAGGCGGTGAAGGCTGGAGCCCGCACCTACCGCACTATAATGGTGGACGGTGAGGAATTTGAGTTCAGCACCGGCTTCACAGAGCTGCACACCAGATGCTACGAGAAGATTCTTGCCGGCGAAGGCTTCCGCGTGAGCGAGGCAAGAAACAGTATACAGATAGTTCACGACATCCGCAACGCGCAGCCCGTAGGCCTCAGAGGCGACTATCACCCATTGGCAAGGCTGCCCTTGTCGCAACACCCCTTCGGATGGTAAACACATATTTCATACACGAAAGTAGCTATGTCGATGACGACGTGGTCATCGGCGAGGGCACCAAGGTGTGGCATTTTTGCCATATACAGAAAGGTGCAAGGATAGGCGAGCGCTGCTCGTTGGGGCAGAACGTCAACGTGGGTAACAACGTGAAGGTAGGCAACGGCGTGCGCATACAGAACAATGTGTCGCTGTACGAGGGTGTGGAGCTGGAGGACAATGTGTTCTGCGGTCCCAGTTGCGTCTTCACCAACGTGGTGACTCCACGTGCGCACTTCCCGGTGCACGGCGTGTATGCCCGTACCTTGATAAAAGAGGGTGCCTCGCTGGGAGCCAACTGCACGGTGGTTTGCGGCCACACAGTGGGTCGGTCGGCGCTGATAGCCGCCGGTGCCGTGGTTACGCACGACGTGCCCGACTACGCGTTGATGGCCGGAGTGCCGGCCCGAAGGATAGGGTGGGTGTGCGCATGCGGGCACAAACTCGATGACACGTTGGCCTGCAGTTGCGGTCGTAAGTATAAACTTGATAAAGAATCATGCAGTTTAGAGATCTTGGAAGACAGTATACCCGACTGAAGCCCGCCATCGACAAGGCAGTGCTGGAAGTGATGTCGAGCGGCCATTTTATCATGGGCGAGGCTGTGCCGAAGCTGGAGCAGCGCTTGGCCGAGTATGTCGGCGTGAAGCATTGCATCACATGTGCCAACGGCACCGATGCTCTCTACCTCGCGTTGCGCAGCTGGAACATAGGCCCAGGCGACGCGGTGTTTGTACCGGACTTCACTTTCTTTGCCTCAGCAGAAGTAGTTGCCATGTGCGGCGCAACGCCGGTGTTTGTCGACGTGGATGCTGCGACGTTCAACATCAGCGTTGACGACCTCGAGAAGAAGATACGGCTTGCGCAGGAGAAGGGGGGGGGTACCCCCAAGGCGATAATAGCCGTGGACCTTTTCGGCTTGCCGGCCGACTTTAACATGCTGCGCCCAATAGCGCAGAAGCATGGGCTGCTGCTGCTTGAGGACGGTGCCCAGGGATTCGGTGGCAGCATAGGCTCGAAGAGGGCCTGCTCGTTTGGTGATATATCGACTACGTCGTTCTTCCCAGCCAAGCCGTTGGGATGCTATGGCGACGGTGGCGCGGTGTTCACCGACAACGACGAGTGGGCCGACATGGTGCGCTCGCTGCGTGTGCACGGCAAGGGCAGTGACAAATATGACAACGTGCGCATTGGTCTCAACTCGCGCCTCGACACTATGCAGGCTGCCATTCTTGACGTGAAGCTGACAGTTTTTCAGGAGTATGAGCTGGCGGCGGTGAACAGTGTGGCGCGGCTGTACGGCGAGCGGCTTACGGATGCCATCGGCAAGCCATCGATACCGGAAGGCTTCGGCTCGAGCTGGGCGCAGTATACGCTGGTGCTGGAGTCGGCTGAACAGCGGGCGATGCTGCAGCAGAGATTGAAGGAGGAAGGGATTCCGTCGGCGGTTTATTATCCGAAGCCGATGCACAGGCAGAGTGCCTTTGCCGTGGTGGCGGCATGGGAGTGCCCGGTGGCGGAGCGGCTGTCGAGCACGGTGTTGTCGCTGCCGATACATCCGTATATGGAGCCTGCTGAGGTGCAGACGGTGGCGGATGTGGTGAACGGGTTATAGAGTCTAGGCTTTCCTAGGAACTAGTGCGAGCAACTTATCAATATAATACTACAATAATATGAGACGGCGGTTATTTCTTTACATCAGAAGATTCATAAGCCATGTGATATTGAAGTACCGGCACTCGGTGTTGCCGAGGTGGCTGATTTTTGTGATTGACTTGCTGATGTTTGTGTCGGCGTTTTTGTTGACTGAGGCGTTCAGTTACAGGTATGCTACGGCGGTGAGCCGGTTGGAGGTGCTGGTGAGGTTCTCGCTGGTGTTTGGCGTCACGCTGTTGTCGTTTCTGGCTACCAAGTCGTACCGTACCATTATACGCCACAGCGGGTTCAACGACTTGTACACGGTGTCGGCGGCGTGCATTATGCCGTATGCTGCGCTGTGCGTGCTCAACTTTGTAAACAACAGGCATCCTTTTATAGAGTCGCGTTTCCTGCTGTCGTACGGCGAGCTGTCGCAGCTGTTTGCGTTTCTGTTTGTGATGATGATTGTGGTGAGACTTTTCCTGCAGCGTATCTACAACGACTATTTCAAGCGTCAGCGGCCTGGCTGCAACGTGGTTATATACGGTGCGGGCGCGGCTGGCGTGATTGCCTACAACGCGCTGCAACAGGATGTGAACGTTGACTACAAGGTGGTTGCGTTTGTGGATGACGACAGGACGAAGAGGGGCAAGATGCTTGACAGCGTGCCGGTGCTGTCGGCCAAGGAGGTTGTAAGCGGCCGCTTTATGAGGCATAAGGGTGTGCAGGAGCTGATTATTGCAATACCGTCGATAAAGCCGCAGCAGTTCAAATCGATATCTACTAGGGCGCTGGAGATGGGATTGAGGGTGAAATCGGTGCCGCAGATTTCGACATGGATAAACGGTACCTTCTCGTCGGGACAGATTGAGAACATCAATATTGAAGACCTGTTGGAGAGGGAGAGCATAAAGCTGGACAATATCAACATAGTTAGGGACGTGCTTGACAAGGCGGTGCTGGTGACCGGTGCGGCGGGTAGCATTGGCAGCGAGATATGCAGGCAGCTGGTGCAGTACAGACCGTCGAAGATTATCATGCTCGACCAAGCCGAATCGCCCATGTACGACTTGCAGTTTGAGCTGCGCAACAACGAACCTTACAAGCAGTATGCCGACCACATGGAGTTTGTGATTGCCAACGTGAAGGACCGTCCGCGTATCGAGGAGGTCATGAAACGCTACAGGCCGCAGGTCATCTACCACGCAGCGGCGTACAAGCATGTGCCTTTCATGGAGGAGAATCCCTACGAGGCCATATATGTAAATGTATTTGGCACAAAGAACGTGGCCGACCTTGCCATAAAATACGGTGCACAGAAGTTTGTGATGGTGTCGACCGACAAGGCGGTGAATCCAACCAACGTGATGGGTGCGACGAAACGCATGGCCGAGATTTATGTGCAGAGCCGTTCCACGGAGCAGACGCGCTTTGTCACCACGCGGTTTGGCAATGTGCTGGGCTCGAACGGCAGCGTGATACCGTTGTTCAAGAAACAGCTGGCGGCTGGCGGTCCGCTCACCGTCACGCATAAGGACATCATACGCTACTTTATGACCATACCGGAGGCCTGCAATCTTGTGCTTGAAGCTGGCTCGATGGGCGAGGGCGGCGACATCTTTGTATTCGACATGGGCGAACCGGTGAAGATTTACGACCTTGCGCGGCGGATGATACAGATATCGGGTCTGCAGGGCATCGAGATAAAAGAGATAGGGCTCAGGCCCGGCGAGAAGCTTTACGAGGAGCTGCTGTCGAACAAAGAGAACACGATACCGACGTATCACCCCAAGATTATGCGCGCGAAGGTGCGGCGGTACGAGAACGGTGAGGTTGACGAAGAGTATGCCAAGCTGTGGGGACTGATGGAGAGCCACGACGACATGCGGCTGGTGGCGCAGATGAAGGCCATCGTGCCGGAGTTTGTGAGCAACAACAGTGTGTACTGCCAGCTGGACAAGGCCAAGTAAGCCATAGAAGATAGCAACCGCTCCGCGCAGTGGTGCGATAAAACAACCCTCGCAAAGAATCATTTGCGAGGGTTGTTGTTTTGTGTAGACTTCGCAGATCGTTACAATATGGGTAAAAAATGATATTATATTGCTGATATATAGTTTGTTGTATTATTGTTTGTGAAAAGTGGTGATAAATGATGGCAAAAAAGCTCTTTTGAAGGCAATTGTTGAACAAAAAACAATGTCTTTTGAGGTGTATTTTATGCCTTGTTGAATTTTTTTTATTGCTGCAATTGTTTGTTAATAAGGTATTACGGTTGGAGAGATATCTAATTTGATAAAAATAATTTTGCCGGAATAAAAAAATGTCGTACTTTTGCACCCGCTTTGCCCCTCGGAGAAGGGATGTTGAGAAAAGGGACGGGGAAGGCATCAGATCTTTGAAAGGATGAAACAATGAGATAGCGTGTGTCGGGGCTTCGGCGTTAGGCTGGA
>JAGCUZ010000005.1 GCA_017962615.1 Bacteroidales bacterium
GCAAGGGATTCACCGACTACATGCAAAGCAATCTTCCCGCGCTCGATTACCGCAGCACCTACCTCGGCGCCATACAGGGCGGCGTCGGTGCCGGGGTAGAGTATGGCAGGTTTTCCTTGGGACTGTATGTCGATAGGGCGGATGGCAGCAGCGGTGTCGCAGTGAAGAACCAACTCGTCAAGAAGGACGACATGCATTTCCACCTCGACTTCGGCTACCACATCACCCTGGCCAAGCTCCTCATCCTCGAACCTTCGGCGGGCTTCGGCGTGAGCACCAGCGACATCTTCCTCTCCACCTCGCGGGGCGGCGCCGACTACGTCAACTCGTTCACCACGGGGAACTTTATTGTGCCTTTGACGCTCAACTTCACGACTGTCGGCAAGGAGGGCGATGTCGGCATCTACTTGCAGTACATCGTCAGCGCCGGCCAGATAGGCACCACCCGCATCACCGGCCTCGAAACCGAGGTGGACGGCCTCCATTTCCGGCCTGCCACCCTTACCTTCGGTGTCAAATACTGCTTGGGGTTTAAACGAACATTCGGTGAACCGACAAAATAGAAGCTTTAGGTTGTGACAAAAAGCTTGTGAATAGAAGAATCCCCTGTAGATCATTTCTGCCGGGCTTCTTCATTCTCCCTTCTATGATCCTTCTGTGATCCTTCGGCGATGTTTCGACAGGGATTGTCATTGCCAAAATATTAAAAAAGTATAAATAATGTTAAAAGGTGAGCCAAAAACGGCACTTCCGCGTCTTATATGCAAAAGCCCCAAATAGGCTCGAATATGTAAACGGATTTATGAAGGCAAACCAAATCCCGATTCCGCTTTTTGCCACCCCTGTACTTTTGCGCCGTCTTTCATGCTGAGACCAACGATATGGCCGCAGCCATCAGCCTGGTCTATTCATCGACTGTCTATGCCAAATTAGAGCAAGAAAAGACAAAATACTGGTGGCTGGGCGTCAACACCCTTTATCAAGACATAAAACAATCTATGCTGTCTGACTGATGTCGTTCTGCATCAGACCTTAATTGTGCCGGGCGGCATGGAGACGGACGTCCACGGCGGTGAAGGCGTTCTTTATGTGCTCGATGTTCGTCCCACGGGGGTTCGCCACGATTGATATTATATCCATACGCACTTCTTCGGTGCGATGGTGGCTCCTGACGTACTGGTTGGCAATGCGCAGGAGGTCGGCCTGTTTCTTGTGGTCGACCGCCTCCTCGGGGCGCATGAACGTGTCGGACGAGCGTGTCTTGACCTCCACGATGACCAACGTGTCCCCTTCGCGGGCGATGATGTCTATCTCGAGATGCCCCTTGCGGTAGTTGCGGTCGACGATGGTGTAGCCTTTGTCCCTAAGATACTGCACGGCGGTATCCTCGCCCCATCGGCCGAGGGCATACGCCTTGGGCTTCTCCTCCGGCGTCGGCTTGCTATCCTGCGTGCCTGAAAAGTCTTCCATACACCGTGAACCTGTGATACTGTACTTTCTGTTCTTGTTAAAGTAACAGATGAGGGGCTGAAATATTGTGCGGCAATACAAAAAGATTGCCTGGTTAGGCATTCAGAACGGCATATCATTGATATTTGCATTTAACCACCTGAATACCAATAGGTATCATTATTTACCAAAAATCCGCCGACACCCCAATTTTGGTATATAGAACGTAAATCGTAAGTATATAGTTGATAAGGAGTTGGTGGGACCAACTCCTTATGTACTCCTTACCTTCTATAAATGTACCCTATATCAGGGTTGAAATGGGGGTGAAAATCGGGCGGATTTTTGGTGGGATATAGATGGATTAGTAGCATTAGCAGTTCTATTGGTCCTAGAAGCTCTAGTAGCACTAGGATTGAGCGGCGACGGATTTTGGGTGAGACTTTGGCGGATTCGAGGTGGAACTCTGACGGATTTGGGGTGATGTATAGTGGGTTCAGGATGTGATTGGGATGAAGTAAGGCTATGGAAACACCTGTTGTTATCTCCGAGTAATATCGGCGACAAAATCAATATGGTTTCTAAGTATTGAAAACTTTCTGATGGAAAATCGGAGGTTTTTCGTATCTTTGCATATTGAATTGTGTGCGCGCACGCAAGGTAACTATTTGATGAACAGATGAAGAACATCCGTAATTTTTGTATTATCGCCCATATAGACCATGGAAAAAGCACCTTGGCCGACCGTTTGCTGGAGCAGACGCACACCATAGCGCAGCGCGACATGCAGGCGCAAGTGCTCGACGACATGGAGCTCGAGAAGGAAAGGGGCATCACCATAAAGAGCCATGCCATCCAGATGGTGTATCCTCGTGACGGACAAGAATATATACTCAACCTGATTGACACTCCGGGGCATGTGGACTTCAGCTACGAGGTGTCGCGCTCAATAGCGGCGTGCGAGGGGGCTCTGCTTATCGTCGACGCCTCGCAGGGCATACAGGCCCAGACCATCTCGAACCTTTATCTGGCCTTGGACAACGACTTGGAAATCATCCCTGTGATGAACAAGATAGACCTTGACAGCGCCATGCCCGAGGAGGTGGCCGACGAGATAATGGACCTGCTGGGCTGCCCGCGCGAGGAGATACTGAGCTGCAGCGCCAAGACGGGCGAGGGTGTGCCGGCGATACTGGACGCCATCGTGGACCGCGTGCCTGCGCCGAAGGGCGACGAAAACGCTCCGCTGCAGGCGCTGGTGTTCGACTCGGTGTTCAACCCCTTCAGAGGCATCATTAGCTATTTCCGCATCATGAACGGCGTGATGAAGAGCAACGACTGGGTGAAGTTCGTGAGCACGGGCAAGGACTACCACGCCGACGAGATAGGCGTGCTGAAGCTCACCATGGAGCCGCGCAAGGAGCTGCGGGCCGGCGACGTGGGCTACATCATAAGCGGCATAAAGACGAGCCGCGAGGTGCGCGTGGGCGACACCATAACGCATGTGGAGAATCCCTGCGAGAAGGCCATCGACGGCTTCGAGTCGGTGAAGCCAATGGTGTTTGCGGGTGTGTATCCCGTCGACACCGACGACTACGAGGAGCTGCGCGCCAGCATAGAGAAGCTGCAGCTGAACGACGCCAGCCTCACCTTCGAGCCCGAGAGCTCGCTGGCCCTGGGCTTCGGTTTCCGCTGCGGATTCCTGGGCCTGCTGCACATGGAGATTGTGCAGGAACGCCTCACGAGGGAGTTCAACATGGACGTCATCACCACGGTGCCCAACGTGCAGTACAAGGTGAAGCTGACCAACGGCAGCGAGGTGGACGTGTACAACCCGTCGGGCATGCCCGAGCCGAACAACATCGCCGAGGTGTACGAGCCGTATATCCACGCGCAGATCATCACCAAGGCCGACTTCATAGGGCCTGTCATCAAGCTGTGCATGGACAAGCGCGGCCAGCTGAAGAACCAGACCTACCTGACCACCGACCGCATAGAGATTACCTTCGACCTGCCGCTGGGCGAGGTGGTGTTCGACTTCTACGACAAGCTGAAGAGCATCTCGAAGGGCTATGCCTCGTTCGACTACTACCTGAACGGCTACCAGCCGTCAAAGCTGGTGAAGCTGGAGATACTGCTCAACGGCGACCCTGTCGACGCCCTGTCGACGCTCACCTATGTGGACAACGCCTACCCTATCGGCCGCAAGATGTGCGAGAAGCTGAAGGACCTGATACCGAGGCAGCAGTTCGACGTGGCCATACAGGCGGCCATCGGCAGCAAGATAATAGCGCGCGAGACGGTGCGCCAGGTGCGTAAGGACGTGACTGCCAAGTGCTACGGCGGCGACATCACGCGCAAGCGCAAGCTGCTTGAGAAACAGAAGGAGGGCAAGAAGCGCATGCGCCAGGTGGGCAACGTGGAGGTGCCGCAAAGCGCCTTCCTCGCCGTGCTCAAACTCGACTAAACCAACACGATACAACCGAGATAAACAATACAGACCATGAATACATTAGCTTTCTGCTTAGTAATCCTCGCCACCGCGCTACTGTCGGTGGCCCTGACGGGTTTCCTGTTTTACCTGATAGCCAAACGCTATTTCGACCATGAACAAAAGCGCCGCCTGCTCGACATAAAGATGGGGCAGACCGCCGAGGTGCAGCGCGTGGTGAACCCTATACGGCTGCAGGCCTACGAGCGCATGGCGCTGTTTCTGGAGCGCATATCGCCCAACAGCCTGGTGCTGCGCTGCTACCAGCCCGGCATGGACATAAAGCTGCTGCAAGGCGTGATGACCAAGAACATACGCGACGAGTGGGAGCACAACCTCAGCCAGCAGGTGTACCTGTCGTCCGACGCATGGAACCGCGTGCGCGAGGCCAAGGAGGAGATGATCAACCTCGTGAACGCCTCGGCAGCAGTGCTCGACACCAAGGCCAACCCCGGCGAGCTTGCCGCCGCCATATTCGCCACAGCGGCCAAACACGAAGCCCCCACCGACGCCGCCCTCGAGTTCCTCAAAGAGGAGATACGGCAGTATTTCAACTAATTAACACCACAAAAAAAGCCTCCGAATTGGAAGCTTCCGAGTGGAGCTGGGCGGAGCTTATCCCCTGATATTCTATAGCACTGACAATCATTTTTGTCCAAAATCACCTCGCCCATCAGGTCTCAGATTTTGATATCCGGTTGTCTCTTTCATATCTCAAACTCTTTCTTTAATCTCTTTACGGTGCTTTCCGAGACGTTGGTCAGTTTGGCGACCTTCCGATAAGGATACCCCTTTCTCAAAAGTTTCAAGGTCTCCTTGTACTCTTCTGCTTTCTGGTCTTTCGGTTTCCTGTATCCCTTACGACCGAGACCGGATTTCCCAGTCAAGGCGATGTTCTTCTCCACATATCTCCTCCTTCCACTTTGCAGTCGGAACACGATGTTTTCACGTTCAAGTTGGGCGGCGGTTCCGAGGACCCCTGTAACCCATAAGGGCTGCAGGGGCCTATTCATTTCGATAAACAGGGATTTTACACTCGCGTATTCGGGTTCTTGTACTGTCCGTGCTTCTTGGTGTTCTTGCCGTATTGGATGGCGAATTTGGGGCAGCGATGCAGGCATCCAAGGCAAAGGGCGCAGCGTTCCTTTACCCAAACGGGCTTTTTGTCCTTAAGTTCGATGGCCTGAACGGGGCATTTCTTGGCGCAGAGTCCGCAGCCGATGCACTGGTCTTCTACGCGGAAGAACTTGGTCTGGCGCTCGTAATAAAGGTATGCATCGGCAAAAGAATGCAGCCAGTAGCCTTTCCGGGCGTCCTGATGGTTTCCCTTTTCCTTTGCTTTCACACGGACGATAAGCTGCTCGATATACTCTTCTGCTTTTTTGTTCTGAGCGGCAATTTCTTCCTTGTCACTGACATCAAACAGAGGTGTCCAGTTGTCCGGCATCTTCACGGAAAAGGCCGCGTCCAATGTAACGTTTCTTGCCCGCAGCATCTTCTCCGCTTGGCTGGCACTGAATCCGGGAGAGGTTCCGTAAGTAGTGACCAGAAAGGTGTAGTTGTTCCCGGCGGCAGCGAGTTCCAGTTTGTCGATGAATTCTCGAATCAGTACCGCCAGCCCCCACCAGTTGGTCGGGGAAACGATGCCGAAGACTTCGCCATCGGTAAGCGTAACCTTTCCATCCAGTCCTTCGACGGATGAACACCTATCATTAAGGGCGGCGGCCAAACGTTCCGCTACATACTTGCAATTGCCGGTTGAGGAAAAGTACAGTATCATAGAATCTCAATGTAGGCGGGTTCTATTTATTCATTTTTTAGTCGCCAGAACAGACAGAACCCATTAATCTGCCAGACAACCGTTGTTTAACATTCGGTTTACGGGTGCAAAGATACAACTATTTTTTCATTTGACAATGAAATATTTGCCATTCTTTTGTGTGGGGGAAAATCAATAAGTTACACGAATAATGTATCATCATCCACTTGCATAATTAAATGGTAAAGTTACACAAAAACTGCAATATGGAGCCTGTTTTAGTATTATTTAACACTCCGGGAGGCACTGAGGCTGAACAAAATAAAACACAGGGGAGGCTCATTCTTGAGCCTCCCCTGTTGTGTGGAGCTGGAGGGACTTGAATTGAGGATGACACAACATGACACGACATGCCAAAGTATTGCTGGCATGTCGTTTTTGTTTTCATTTGGCACGATGTGTCGTGTTGTGGCATGGTCAACTTTGGGGAATATGTGGGGAATGTTCCCCAGGTGATAGCAGGTTGAATTTCGACATTTCACGCTCCTTCAGTTCATCCACAATCTTGATGTATGGCTTCATGGCCGAGAAGTCACTATGCCCTGTCCATTTCATAATCACTTCCGCAGGGATGCCGAGACGCAGTGCATTGACAACGAAGGTACGCCGTGCGCAATGGGTTGTCAGCAGCTCCAATTTGGGGTGTACCTCCTCCCGGCGGTCGCTTCCGGCATACCAGACTATGCGGATGGGGGTGTCGATACCGACAGCCTTTCCAATATCCTTCAATGCCTCGTTCATCTTCTGGTTGGTGATGACCGGCAGGGCCTTCCCGTGGTGGCTTTCCTTCTGGAAGTCGGAATATTTGGCGAGGATGGCCCGCGAGAAGTCGTTGAGTTCGATGCGGAGGCCGTCGGTGGTCTTCTGCGTCACGACGCTGATGTACCCGTCCTTGATGTCGGGTGCCGGACAATTACATTGGATATTAAAAAGAGGGGTGCGTCTGCATCCCTCTTTCAGTATCACCATGTGGAGGACTATTTGGAAAGGTATTGCTCAATCACCTCATAGAAACGGGGTATCTCTTTGTCGAGGTCGTATGCCGTTTTTGCCCATGATGTGAACATTACCATCAGCAGGTTGTATGGCATATCGAAGTCCTTGAATTTATGAGCCACATAGGTGGCACATTCGCCTGAGAATATCCCTTCATGCTCGACATACACCCTTTCCATATCCCAATACCAGGATGCAGGGAACCTATCAAATGGGCAGGTGTCCTCACCTTTGTAGTACCGACATTGTTTCATCAATTCTTGTTTGGTCATATCCTTACTTTTTTGAGAGTTTGTACATTTCATTCACGACCTTTGCCAAGGATGCAGGGAGCATCTTCAGAGCCTTTTTCTTGATGCTGGTGGGCACACCATAGAATGCCTCCGCGATAGGCCCGCAGATGGCCGCTATTGTGTCGCTGTCACCTCCGATTGACACTGCCAACCTGATGGCATCCTCGAAGCTGGTGGAATCGAGGAAGGACACGATGGCTTGCGGCACTGTCACCATGCAGGTCTCATTGAAGGTGTTGATGGCCTGGATGTCGTCGCAGGTGAAGTCGAGGTTGTATCCGTAGAGTTCCGCGCATTATCGATTCTCCTGAATACCATGGGGAGCTTTCGGGGACTGCCTCTGTTAAATTGCTGATAACCAGCAAGGGTTCGTGGAGCTGGAGGGAGTCGAACCCTCGTCCAAACAAGTAACAGATATGCTTTCTACATGCTTATCCGGTGGTTGGTTGTCGGGGCGGCTCTGGACATCGGCACCCAAGGCCACCCTTAGTCTCTAAGGCTTCGCCCGCAGGTAGAGACGTCGTGCGGGCTATCCCGTCTTTATGAGCACCCCCTGGTCAGCAGCCGACGGTCGGGGCGGCTGGGAGATGTCCCGTTCCCGCGCTTTGCACGGGAATTAAGCCAAACTTACTGTGCTTCGGTTAGGCAGCGAGAGCGTAGTTGTTTTCGCCAATTATTGTTATGCATCGGTTTTCAAGGCTGCTGATGCGTGAGCCTGCATGCTTACCTACCCATCTCCTTGCTGTCAAAACCAAACAGCCCCTTGATGTGTGTGCATAAAAAAAGCCCTCGTGGGTGAGAGCTTCTTTGTTTGGCGGTCCGGACGAGACTCGAACTCGCGACCCCATGCGTGACAGGCATGTATTCTAACCAAACTGAACTACCGAACCGTTTCTAATAATCGTAAGATCGCATCTTGCTTTTCAAAAGCGGTTGCAAAATTACAACTTTTTCGGGAATTGGCAAAAGTTTTTTTTATATAACCCTTAAAAAATATTGTAATAGTTTGATTGACAATATGTGTTATGGCTATATTTTTTTGTGGTCAGAGGCCTGCGGAGCGCATATTTTTATTCCCGTTTTATAAAATATATGTAAATTTGCAATGTCAACGCTGTATGCACTGTTGTTGAATATATGCATTATCTTGCTTTTAACCATATCGTTAAACGTTTTTTACATATATGCGGAACATAAAGAATTTCATATTCGACCTGGGTGGTGTCATCTATGACACGGAGACCGACAATATCATCAAAGCTCTTAAATCTCACGGGGTTACCAATGTTGACCTATTCACCAACCCTGCGTTCAACCTTGAGATGGACAACTTTGAGCTTGGCAACACGAGTGCCGCGTGGTTCCGCAACTGGGTGCGCTCGGCATTGAACCTCGACATAAGCGACCAGGCGTTTGACGATATCTTCAACTCGATGCTTGTGGACATACCCTCCGAGCGGGTGGCGCTGCTGCTTGCGTTGAAGCAGCGCTACCGCGTGCTGCTGTTCAGCAACACCAACGAGATTCATTGCAAGGCTTTCACGCAACGGATGTTGGAGAAATACAGCTTCGACGTGTTCGGCGCCTGTTTCCACGCCTGCTATTACTCGCACCTGATGCACACGCGCAAGCCCAAGCCTGACGGTTTTATAAAGATAATGAACGAGCAAGGCATCATGCCCGGCGAGACCATCTTCATTGACAACACTCTTGAGAACGTGGAGGCGGCGCGCGACCTGGGCTTCAGTGGCTACTGGCTGCACGACAAGCTGGTGACCGACCTGTTTGACGAGAACTTCAGCCCAGTGCTGGAGCTGCGCCGCTGCTGATACCGCTATATTGCCTACGATGCATAGAGACAAAACAAAAACGGCTCCCGATGGGGAACCGTTTTTGTTTTGATATGGCCGAGCCGTAAATTACATGGCGTTGACTTGTCTCATCAACTTGGACTTCAGGTTGGAAGCCTTGTTCTTGTGGATGACGGAGCGCTTGGCCAATTTGTCGATGATGGAAATCATCTTGGGGAGCTTCTCCGAAGCTACGCTCTTGTCTTCAAGAGCTCTGAAATCGCGGAGAGCGTTGCGCATGGTCTTGGCGTAGTAGCGGTTTTCGACTCTTCTTTTTTCGTTAGAACGAATTCTTTTTTTTGCTGACTTGTGATGTGCCATAATTTTATTAAGAAATACTTATATTATATTTTTTGGTACTCCGAGCGGGATTCGAACCCGCGATTTTGAGAATGAAAATCTCACGTCCTGGGCCAGCTAGACGATCGGAGCATGACTCAAAAAGCGGGTGCAAAAGTACGAAGATTTTTTGAAACGGGCAAATTTTTTTCACACGCGGCGGTTCATTTCCCTTAAATATCAATCTGTATCTGCCTGAAAACGAAAACCTAAGCGCTTACCTGTAACCATGGATTTTTTGTCGAAATTCGACCTCATTTCACCCACCGAAACAAGCTTGACTTCATCGTACGGAGGGGTCAATAAGTCAAAATTGGTGGTGTACTCGATAGCCGACTCCACTATGCTTTGCACTGACTCGCTGGTAATCAGCGAAGTATTGAAGTTATTATACAACATGCCAAGTTCGCGTTTGCCCTCGATGAAGTAGTGCTTATCGGCATTGACGAAGACGCGGCCAATCATGTATCCGATGTCGTTGTCGCGCTGGTAGAGGAACGAGTCGGCAAGGAAGTTGTAGATGTGTATCACGCCGCAGTAGGAGCGCGTGGTGTCTTCGCGTATGTAGGGCGACTTCATGACCTGATGGTCGCGCGAGAACTCGAACACGTTGGTGTGCATCATGAAGATGAGCACGTCGCCCGCAAACTTCACCTCGAACTCGAAGTCGCCGCGGTCGGCAAACTCGAAGCGTATGTTTTTGCCTTCGGTTTTGTTGATTTGCTGAAACTGTTCGATGAGCTGCCGAGTGGTGGTGCGGAACAGCTCGAACGACTCGCGTGTGGAGTTGTACACCTTTTGCTTCAGCTCGCCTTTGCTGAAGACCAGGTTGGATAATGATTCTTTTATTTCCATAGTGTTTGTATAACAGCAAACCGTCCAAAATAGTATGTCAGGGAATAAAAAATATGCCAATACAGCGCCGTTAGCTCTAACAAACAACAACTTACACATACCGACAACCGAAGCTCCACGTCGTTGTTTGAAATATTTTTTAGAAATAATATCATAAAATAAACGATTTGCAGTTATATATGGTTATTATGACGTTATTATTGGTTTTCCTGTTTGCAGCAATGAGCATCTCGTTCTTGTGCTCTGTGCTCGAGTCGGTGCTTATGTCGACCCCTCTGTCGTTCATCTCCATGAAAGAGGACGACGGCGACAAGGCTGCTGCGTTGTTTAAGAAATACAAGGTTGACAATGCCCGCGCCATTGCCGCAATATTGTCGCTCAACACCATTGCCAACACCATAGGCGCTGCCGGCGTGGGTCGCCAGGTGGAGGAGGCTTTCGGCAACCAGTGGTTCGGACTGGTGTCGGCTGTCACCACGGTGCTTATCCTGGTGTTCAGCGAGATTATTCCCAAGACTATAGGCACCAACAACTGGCGCAAGCTCACGGCCTTCACGGCCTACACCATCCGTGTGCTCATCATCATACTTTATCCCATCGTGATGCTTGTGCAGGGACTTACCAAGCTCATTGCCAAGAAGGACGAGGAGGAGACCGCCGTGAGCCGCGAAGAGGTGGCTGCCATGGCCGACATGGGCGAGGACGAGGGTGTTATCGACGAGGACGAGAACAAGATAATCCAGAATGTCATAAAGCTTGGCGACATAAAGGCTTACGACGTGATGACGCCGCGCGTGGTGGCCGCCACGGCGCCCGAGAGCATGACCCTGCGCGACTTCTACAAGCTGGAGGACTGCTCGCATTTCTCGCGCATACCTGTGTATGCCGACGAAGAGGATTTCATCACCGGCTACGTGCTGCGCAGCGAGGCTCTTGAGGAACTGGCCGAAGACCATTTCACCAAGACCCTCGGCGAGATAAAGCGCACGATGCCGCTCTTCAACGAAGAGATGTCGGTGGCCGACATCTGGGACAACCTGCTGCGCCACAAGGAGCAGATTGGCGGCATCATCGACGAGTACGGCGCCTTTCAGGGCATCATCACCTTGGAGGACATTATAGAGACCATCTTCGGCCTGGAGATAATCGACGAGAACGACGAAGTGACCGACATGCAGCAATACGCCCGCGAGCGTTGGCAGCAGCGTCAGCGCCGCTTCAAAGAAATCCAGTTGCCCGAATAACCCACTTCCTCACCGATGGTAAAAGCTGTGTTTTTCGATATCGACGGCACCCTGCTGAGTTTTCATACCCATAAAGTGTCGCCCGGCACCGTGGAGGCTTTCAGCCGCCTCCATGCCAAGGGCATAAAGACATTAATAGCCTCGGGCCGTCCAGCGGTACTGATTCCGCCGATGCCGATAGAGTTTGACGGCTATGTAACGGTCAATGGCGGCTACTGCTATGTGGGCGACACTGTGGTGTGCAACAACCCCATACCGCAGGAGGAGTCGCACCGGTGGCTGGAATATGTGGAGGCCAACGGGCTGGTGACCATGGCGTTCCTGAGGCACGAGATGTATATAAACCGTGTCGACGAGGCGGTGCTTGCGCTCCAGGCGCAGCTGGGCTTCGACATGCCGGGCATGAAGCACCTCGAGGAGCTGCGAGAGAGAGAGGTGTACCAGTTCATCGCCATGATGCCCGCCTCGCGCGACGCCGAAGTGCAGGCACTGCTGCCGCACTGCCGCCTGCCGAGGTGGCACAATGCTTTCAGCGACCTGGTGAATGCAACGAGCAACAAGGCCGTAGGCATCCAGCGCGTGATAGAGCACCTTGGACTGCGACGCGAAGAGACGATGGCCTTCGGCGACGGTGCCAACGACATCGAGATGCTGCAATATGCTGGCATAGGTGTGGCCATGGGCAACGCCGACCCCAAGGTGCAGGCACAGTCTGACTATGTGACGGCGAGTGCCGACGATGAGGGCATCCTGAAGGCCCTGGAGCACTTCGGTGTGATATAACATGATTGAAAACCAATAATTAACAACATAAAACTAAATCAATGGCAGGAAAGAAGTTTATTGAGACCAACAATATCAAGGGCGATGTCTTTGGAGGCATCACTGCGGGCATCGTGGCACTGCCCCTTGCGCTTGCGTTCGGCATACAGGCTTTTGGAGGCATCGACAGCCCCATGGCAAGCTCAATGGGCGCGCTGGCAGGCCTGGTGGGAGCCACACTGCTGGGCTTCTTCGCGGCGCTGTTTGGCGGCACGCACTCGCAGATCAGCGGCCCCACGGGTCCCATGACGGTCATCACCGCCGCGCTTATCAGCGGCGTGTGGGCCGCGCAGCAGTCTATGAGCGCGGTGCTTATAAGCATGTCGCTGGCGGGCATACTGTGCGGCGTTTTCCAGATACTCTTCGGCTTGATAAAGCTCGGAAAGTATGTACGTTACATCCCCTACCCTGTTCTGTCGGGCTTCATGAGCGGCATCGGTGTTATAATAATCCTCCAGCAACTCTACCCGCTGATAGGGCTTAAGTCGCCTGTGCTGGTGGTCGACATGATTACGCAGTTGCCCGAGAGGTTGCAGGGCGACGTGTCGGTCACGGCGCTGCTGCTCGGACTCGGAACGATAGCTATAATATACTTGTTCCCCCTCATCACCAAGAAGATACCTGCCACGCTGGTGGCTCTTGTAGCCATGACACTGGTGTCGCTGCTCTTCCACATGGACGAGAAGCTTCTGATAGGTGCCATCCCCACGGGGCTGCCGCTGCCGTTCTTTGCCAAAGAGGGCGTGGAGCTGTCTGGGCTTGACTGGGGCCTGATTATCAAGTCGGCCGTGGTGCCGGGCCTCACTCTTGCGGGCCTTGGCAGCATAGACACACTGCTCACCTCGGTGGTGGCCGACAACATCACCAAGACACGCCACGACAGCAACCGCGAACTTATAGGGCAAGGTATAGGCAACATGGTTGCGGGCCTCTTCTGCGGCATCGCCGGTGCCGGTGCCACCATGCGCACCGTGGTTAACGTGAAAAGCGGCGGACGCACGCAGATTAGCGGCATGGTGCATTCCATGCTCCTGCTGGCGGTACTGCTGGGTTTGGGCAGCTTGGTGCGCTATGTGCCGCTGTCGGTGCTCGCCGGCATCCTAATCAGTGTGGGTGTGGGCATCATCGACTTCAAAGGGTTTAAGGACCTGTTCAAGATACCCAAGGCCGACGCCGTTGTGCTCGTCGCCGTCTTCTTGCTCACAGTTTTTGTCGACCTGCTAACTGCCGTTGGCATAGGCATGGTCATAGCCTGCGTACTCTTCATGAAACGCGCCAGCGACCTCGTGGAAGGCGGCTACAGCTCGTCGCCGCTCACGCCTGCCGACATCCGCAAGGGCCTGCCCAGCCCGGGCGAGCACAACTTCGACAAGAGTGTGCCTTGGAACGACGAGGGCGGCATCACCGACGAGATGCGGCAGCATGTCTATATCCAGCGCCTCAACGGGCCTATATTCTTCGGCACCATCAACAAGTTCAAGGAGGTAATGAACGACGTGCCCACCGACGCACGCATAGTCATCATACGTATGAAGCTGGTGAGCTTCATGGACCAGTCGGGCCTCTACGCCATGGAGACGGCCATCAAGGAGATACAGTCGCGTGGCACCATGGTGCTGATGACCATCATACAGCCGCAGCCCATGTATATGCTTAAGACCCTCAACGTCATCCCCGCCCTCGTGCCCGAAGAGCATACCTTCAAGACCTTCGAGGACTGCACCGACTTCCTTGGCAAAATGCAGCATCAGCTTATTAACCAATAGTGTCCACCTCTCGCTCACAGCTCATAGGCCATCTGGCGTCGTTTGGAGGCTATGCCATCTTCGGCCTCAACATAATCCTGTGCAAAGACATAGCCAACGAGGGCGACCTCTCGCCCGTGGTGCTGTTCTCGCTCAGGGCGTTGTGTGCCAGCATGCTGTTCTGGCTGCTGAGCCCAGTGGTTAAGAACGACAGGCTGTCGCGACGCGACTTCCTACTGATGATTGGCGCCTCGCTGCTTGGCTTGGTTGTGCCGCAGATGACCTTCCTCACGGCAATAACCATGACGACACCCGTCGACCTGTCGGTGGTGCAGTCAACAACGCCCATCATGACCATGTTTGTGGCCGCCCTGTTCCTCAAGGAGCCTATAAGCTGGAAGAAAGCCGGCGGCGTGGCTCTCAGCTTTGCCGGAGTGCTGTGGATTATCCTGCAGTCCACGCACATGGCCAACGGAGCCGACCACACCTCGCCGGTGGGCTTCCTCCTCATCGTCCTCAACTCCCTCAGCTTCGCGCTCTACCTCGGCATCTTCCGTCCGCTCATGTCGCGCCACAACGTCGTCACGCTTATGAAGTGGATGTTCCTCGTGGCCTTCGTGGTGTCGCTGCCCTTCTCGGCGCGGCCCATGCTCGCCACCAACTACGGCGCCGTGTCGGCCAAGGTGTGGTGGGAGGTTGGCTACCTCGTGGTCTTCGCCACCTTTGTGGCCTATTTCCTCATCCCCATAGGGCAGCAGCGCATACGGCCCACCCTCGTGAGCATGTACGGCTACGTGCAGCCAATCATAGCGGCAGCCATAAGCATAGCCCTCGGCATGGACCGCCTCACTTTCCCCAAGCTGCTTGCCGCCGCATTGGTGTTTGGCGGTGTAGCCGTGGTCAACCGCAGCCGCGCCAAGGGCGACGCCGCGACGCAGCCGTCGTCCAGCGACACCTGACATTTCATCGTATAGCATGACTCAGCTCGTAATACATAAGCGTCTTGGCAAACTCATGAACCGCATGCCCCACAGGCTGTTCATCAACGGCACTCCCGTCGCCGTGATGACGGCATCGTCGCTGGCGGTGTCGCTGCCTGCCGGGCGCTACAGCGTCACCGTCCAGAGCAGCCTGCCGTGGTTCTACTCCACCGCCGCGGTCGAAGTGACCGACTTGCTTCCCGCCGTCCTTGAAATAGGCAACCGCGAGAAATGGTGGGAGATACTCTTCGCCGCCGACCTCGTCTTCTGGGTCGTCAAGCGGTTCATCACCCTCGCGGCGCCGTGGACGTGGATATACGAGGTGGTCACCAACGGCTATTTCGTTATATGGCTCATCTACGAGTGGCGCATCCGCAAGCATTATTTCACCATGAACATAGTATAAAAACAATGGCAACAACACTCAACATAATCCTTATCGTCTTTGCCGTCGTATGCCTGTTGGCAGGCTTGGCCGGCGCAGTTATTCCAGGACTTCCCGGACCTCCTTTGAGCTGGGTGGGACTCATGCTGCTGTCGTGCAGCGATGCGGCGCAGTGCTCCACCGGCTGCCTCGTCACCATGGCCGTGGCGGCGGTGGTCATCACCGTGCTCGACTACGTCATACCCTCCATCAGCACCAAGCGCTTCGGAGGCGGCAAGGCCTCGGTGTGGGGCTGCAACATAGGCCTCGTTGTGGCCATCCTCGGCCTCCCCTTCGGTCCGCAGGGCATCATCGGACTCATCTTCTGGCCTTTTGTCGGAGCCTTCGTGGGCGAACTGATTGACAAGAAACCCGCCGACGAGGCCCTCCGTGCCGCCTTCGGCTCAGTGCTCGGCTTCCTGTCGGGCACCCTCGTCAAGGTGGTTTACGCCATCATCGCCGTCATCATCGCCATCAAGGAAGTAATCTCATAAGAGCAACAACCATGCATCCTTATATACTTCTATATAAGACATTGCTTCCCAAGAAGTACCGCAACTATCTGGAGCGTGCCGCGGGCGACCTCGACATGTGCCACGAGACGCTGCTGCACGGCACGTTCTACGAAGAATACAAGGCCTACGGCTTCGCCGGAAAGAGCGAGGCCGAGCGCCGCAGCTATCTGACCGACGCTGTGCGCGACAAGCTCTGCCGGCGCATCAACAGCCGCGGCGGCGAGCAGATTGTTGCCAACAAATGGCTCACCTACAGCAGGCTGCAGAAGTTCTACCACCGCAAGGTCTGGCTGCTGCAGGACTCAACAATGCCTCAGGTGCTCAGCCATGCGCTTGCCGCAGGGCGGCTGGTGGTAAAGCCTGCCGACAGCTGCGGCGGCCGCGGCGTGCAGCTGCTTGCCTGCTCAAGCGAGGCTGAATGGCGGCAAACCCTCGAGAGCATGAAAGGCATGGTTGCCGAGCAATGCATCGTGCAGGACCCGCGCATGGCGCAGTGGAACCCCTCGTCGGTGAACACCGTGAGGGTCAATACCATACTGCGCAACGGGCAGGTAAGCCTCTTCACGGCCTTCCTGCGCACCGGCCGTGCCGGCAGCTTCGTCGACAACGGCCTGCAAGGCGGCATCTTCGCCAATATCGACACCGCCGACGGCAGCATCACCACCGACGCCTTCGACGAGCGTCCCAGCAACTACCCCGTCCACCCCGACAGCGGCGTGCCGTTCCGCGGCGAGCGCATACCGCAGTGGGACGAGCTTACGACCCTGTGCACCAAGATGGCGATGGCAATGCCCGGCATGACCTATATAGGCTGGGACATGGCGCTGACCCCCGACGGCTGGGAGCCCGTCGAGGCCAACCGCGGAGAGTTCATAGCGCAGCAGATAACGCTGAACCGCGGCCTGCTGCACGACTTCGAACGCGCCTGCGGCATAGGCTGACACACAGGCATTTCTGCAGCTGGCAAAAAATATTTCCGCCATATCATAAAAAGTTCGTATCTTTGCAGCCTGAAAAAACGGTAATAACATTGATGAACGCAACGCAAATTACCGTCAAAAACATTTCGGAATAAACATTATAACATTAATCCTAAAAACCAAAACTACACAATTATGAGCAAAAAGTTTATCTGCCCCGTGTGCGGCTACGTCTATGAGGGCGACACCATGCCCGAGAAATGCCCCATCTGCGGCAAGCAAATGCAGGAAGTGAAGGAAGACATCAAGACCTGGGCCGCCGAGCATATCGTCGGCGTCGCCAAGGATGCCCCCGAAGACATCAAGGCCGACCTGCGCATGAACTTCGAAGGCGAGTGCAAAGAGGTGGGCATGTACCTGGCCATGGCCCGCGTGGCCCATCGCGAAGGCTACCCCGAGGTGGGTCTCTACTGGGAGAAAGCCGCCTTCGAGGAGGCCGAGCACGCCGCCAAGTTCGCCGAGCTTCTCGGTGAAGTGCTGACCGACAGCACCGCCCAGAACCTCAAGATGCGCGTCGACGCCGAGTACGGCGCCACCGCCGGCAAGACCGACCTCGCCAAGCGCGCCAAAGCCCTCAACCTCGACGCCATCCACGACACCGTCCACGAGATGGCCCGCGACGAGGCTCGCCACGGCAAAGCCCTCGAAGGCCTGCTAAACCGCTATTTCACGAAGTAACAAGCCCAAGCGGTGCCCCAAAGCAGTGCACCGTCCAAGCAGCATCCAACAAGAAAAGGGAGCCCCCTCGGCTCCCTTTTCTATTTCCCACCGCCACCACCGGATACCACCGTATTCCGGACCCTTTTCCGGCATAAACAAAGGGTACATATAGAGTATATAAGGAGATGGTAAAGAGTTGGTCCCACCAACTCCTTATCAACTATATACTTACGATTTACGTTCTATATACCAAAATCGGGGTGCGGAGGAGGTGAATTTTTGGTTTGATTCGGCGTGGTATTATATTGATTGTCAGCAACATTACAAAGAAATACGGATGCAGATGGCGGTGCATGGGGTGAAATTTGCAAAAACGGCGTGATGGGGGTGGTTCGAGGGGTGGATTGGACGGTTTCGGGCGGGGAAAGAATGTTGGGTAAAATATGCACTGTTTGCAGTTTTGCAACTAACTGTTACTTAGTAAGTAGCAGCAAACGCAGGGAGAGAATCGGGACAATAATGTTTTTTTATTGTTATTATATTGAAAAAAAAGTGTATCTTTGCATTCCCCGAATATAGTGTTCTGGCAAATCAATTATTAATCTTATAAAACTAAAATTATGGCATTTAAAGGACAAATCGTAATCGATACCGAGCACTGCAAAGGCTGCGGCGTATGCCTCGAAGCATGCCCGATGCACTGCATCGAGTTGTCGAAAAATGTAAACGGCAAGGGCTATAACTACACCCATGTGGTCAACGAGAACTGCATCGGCTGCGCCAGCTGCGCGATAGTCTGCCCTGACGGCGTGATTTCCGTCTACAAAGTCAAATGTTAAACAAGTAAAAAGAGAAATAGCAATGGCAAAAGAACTGAAATTAATGAAGGGCAACGAAGCTATTGCCCGTGCAATGATTGCCAGCGGTACGGATGGCTACTTCGGCTATCCTATCACTCCGCAGTCGGAAGTTATGGAAACCCTGATGGCCGAGAAGCCGTGGGAGACCACCGGCATGGTGGTGCTTCAGGCTGAGTCGGAGCTGGCGTCGATCAACATGGTTTACGGCGGTGCCGCCACAGGCAAGAAGGTGGCCACGTCGAGTTCGTCGCCCGGAATCTCGCTGATGCAGGAAGGCCTGACCTACCTGGCCGGTGCCGAGATTCCCTGCGTGGTGATGAACGCCATGCGCGGCGGTCCCGGACTGGGCACCATCCAGCCTGCGCAGAGCGACTATTTCCAGAGCGTGAAGGGCGGCGGCCACGGCGACTATCAGCTGTACACCATCGCTCCGTCGAGCGTGCAGGAGATGTACGACTTCGTGTTCGACGCCTGGGACATCGCCTTCAAGTATCGCAACCCGGTGCTCATCCTCACCGACGGTGCCATCGGCCAGTGCATGGAGAAGTGCTACACGCGCGACTATGTGCCCCGCTGGACGGAGGAGGAGCGTCGCGCCAAGGCGCCTTGGGCCACTTGGGGCAAACCTGCCAACCGTCAGCACAACATCATCACTTCGCTTGAGCTTGACAGTGCCCGCCAGGAGGTCTTCAACGAGAAACTTCAGAAGAAATACCGCGAGATGGAGGAGCACGAGGTGCGTTTCGAGGCTCTGAACTGCGACGATGCCGAGTATATCTTCGTGGCCTACGGCACCAGCGCCCGCATTGCCATGAAATCCATGGAGCTGGCCCGCGCCAAGGGCTTGAAGGTGGGCCTGCTGCGCCTCATCACCCTGTTCCCGTTCCCCAAGAAGGAGATTGCCCGCCTTGCCAAGCAGGCCAAGGGCATGCTCTGCGTTGAGATGAGCGCCGGCCAGATGATCGAGGATGTGAAGCTGGCTGCCGAGTGCAAGATTCCCATCGAGCACTACGGCCGTTTCGGCGGCATCATACCTACGCCCGAGGAGGTCCTCGAAGCAATGGAACAGAAAATCATTAAGTAATCTTTTGAAAATTGAATTTTAGAATCATGGCAAACGATATAGTAAAACCCGAAAACCTGGTTTACACTAAAACCAAAGTGCTGACCGACAATGTTATGCACTATTGCCCCGGATGCGGACACGGCACGGCTCACCGCATCATCGCCGAGGTTATCGACGAGATGGGAATCCAAGACAAGACCGTCGGTGTGTCTCCCGTGGGATGCTCGGTGATGGCATACAACTATTTTGACGTGGACTTCCAGGAGGCAGCCCACGGCCGCGCCCCTGCAGTGGCCACGGCCATCAAGAGGCTCAACCCCGACCTGTTTGTCTTCACCTACCAGGGTGACGGCGACCTGGCCGCCATCGGCACCGCCGAGACCATCCACGCTGCCAACCGCGGCGAGAACATCACCATGGTGTTCATCAACAACGGTATCTACGGTATGACCGGCGGACAGATGGCTCCCACCACCCTCGTTGGCATGAAGTCGGCCACGACGCCTTACGGCCGCCGCGTTGACCTGAACGGCTACCCGCTCCGCATCACCGAGCTGCTGGCCACGCTGCCGGGCACCTACTACGTGACCCGCCAGAGCGTCCACACTCCGGCCAACGTGCGCAAAGCCAAGGCTGCCATGCGCAAGGCTTTCGAGAACCAGAAGCTCGGCAAGGGCCTCTCGTTCGTGGAGATAGTGAGCAGCTGCAACAGCGGCTGGAAGATGACTCCGGTGCAGGCCAACAAATGGATGGAAGAGAACATGTTCCCCAACTACCCGCTGGGCGACATCAAGGTGGACGGCAAGATTGCCGAGGGCATCACCGCCGACCGTCTCGTGGTTTCGAATCCGTTAACTGTCGTAAAATAAATTAATAATCACGTGCAGGGTGTAGGTTCACCCTGCACGCAAAAAACAAAGATATCATGACTGAAGAATTGATTATCGCCGGTTTCGGAGGACAGGGAGTCCTCTCCATGGGCAAGATTCTTGCCTACTCTGGCGTCATGGAAGATAAAGAGGTCTGCTGGATGCCTTCGTATGGTCCCGAGCAGCGCGGCGGCACGGCCAACGTCACCGTCATCGTCAGCGACGAGCGTATCTGCTCGCCCATCATCAGCAAGTACGACACCGCTATAGTGCTCAACCAGCAGTCGCTCGACAAGTTCGAGAACAGCGTGAAGCCCGGCGGTATGCTTATCTACGACCCCAACGGCATCACCCACGAGCCTACCCGCAAGGACATCAACATCTATAAGATCGCCGCTACCGAGAAGGCTCAGGAGATGGGCATCTCGAAGGTGTTCAACATGGTGGTTCTGGGCGGCTTCCTGAAGCTGAAACCCATTGTGGGCTCGGAGTTCATCCACAAGGGACTCGAGAAATCGCTCCCCGAGCGTCACCACAACCTCATCCCGCAGAACGAGCAGGCTATCGAGCTGGGCAAAGGCCTCATCGAGCCGGTGCACGTGCTGTAAGCATTTCCTGCTACACAAAGAGACAGAGGCGTTTCCTGAATCGGGAACGCCTCTGTTTTATTTGGTGGCCGACAAGCCGCATGCATGCAGTCTTTGGCATGAGTGTGAGTATATTCGGCATTATTTTTAAATTTGCACAATATATATTTTGCGTAATATATAATAAATAGCGCGGGCTTGCGTTTCTACTTACGAAAACAATATCAGCCATAATGGAAACGAGCACAACACAAAACGTTAACGACAACGGATCAGCCGAGGCCGTAAAACCGAAAAACATAATATCGCTGCGCGGTGTAAGCATCTGCCATGAATCGGGACCCATACTTACCAATGTGAGCTTCGACATGGCCGAAGGCGAGTTCGCCTACCTTATAGGCAAGAGCGGGGCAGGCAAGACCTCGCTGATGCGCAGCCTCTACGCCAACCAGTACATAGGCGAGGGCGAGGCCGAGGTGTGCGGCTACGACCTGTGCCACATACGCCGCCGCCATATACCCATGCTGCGCCGCAAGATAGGCATTGTCTTTCAGAACTTCCGCCTGCTGGACGACCGCAACGTGTACGACAACCTGTTCTTTGTGCTGCGAGCCACCGGCTGGAAGAACCGCACGGAGATTGACAACCAGATAATGCGCACCCTTACGGCTGTTGGCATTGCCGACAAGGCCACGTGTGCTACCTACCAGCTCTCCGAAGGCGAGCAGCAACGCGTGGGCATAGCCCGGGCCATAATCAACAGTCCCAGCCTTATACTGGCCGACGAGCCCACGGGCAACCTCGACCCCATAACCTCGGGCGAAATCATGACGCTCCTGACGCAGATAAACCAGCAGCAGCATGTAACCATGCTTATATCCACGCACGACTTCATGATGATCGACAAGTTCCCCTCGCGCGTGCTGTGCTGCGAGAACGGCACCGTGGTCGACACGGAATAAACAAGCAAACATATCAACATTAAACATATCAACATATCAACACATGAAACGTATAGCAATAATCCTTGTGGCAGCAATGATGGTGGTGCCGGGTTTTGTCCAGGCGCAGAGCAACAAGAAAGGCAAAGTGGTGTCGCCCGTGATAGAGGGGAAGAACAAAGTGAGGGAGATAAACTACGACACGATATGCAAGTTCACCACCTTCAATCCCAAGCTGGTGTACTACTGCAACTTCGACTATTCGAAGCTTACTGAGATTCTCGACCATCGCAAACCCGAATGGGGCACCTTCCGTCCGGTGATGAACTACCTGCAGGTGTCCGGCCGCGCGCCTATGCGCATCTGCGCCATCTATGCCATCAACCCCGACTACAACGACGAGACCGGCCGCCAGGCACTGCTCGACTCGGCCAGGATAGATGCCGTGGCACAGCTCAAGACCCTCGAGCAGTGGATGAAAGACAAAGACATGAAGAACAAGCTGCAGCTCAACGTGGCGCAGATTGACTACCGCTACTGGAAAGGCGACAGCTACTTCACCCAGGATCGTCCCAAGGAGGACCTCATCCATGTGGGCGTCATCCTCTACTTCGGCAGCAAGAAAATCAACCTATTCCCCAGCGCCTCCGACGGTGCAAGGACTTTCAACGACGTGAAGTTCTTCCCCAACGACGCCACCGTGCAGCCGTCGTACGACGATATGCTCGACGACCTCGCACAGTACCTCAAGGAAGATGAGCGGCTCGAGGTGCTGCTCATCGGCCACAGCGACAACGTCGGCACCGACGCCTACAACAAAGGCCTCTCGCGCCAGCGCGCCACCGAGGTGAAGAAAGCCCTCATCAGCCGCGGCGTGCCCGAGTTTCGCATAGAGATCGAGGCCCGCGGCGACAGCGAACCCCTAGGCGACAACAAGACCTACGAAGGCCGCATAGCCAACAACCGCGTGAACGTAAAGATACAATAATAGTTCTAAGTTGTTAGTTTTAAGTTTTAAGTGGCTGACGCGGTTATAATTTTTAATTTCTATCGCATCTATAACCTCTAACCCTTTTATTGGACAACAAGTCGCTATACAAAGATCTGTGCCAAAGCGAAGGCAGCCGCATACCACTGTTTCAGCAGCATTGGTGGATGGAGGCTGTGTGCGAAGGCAAACGGTGGGATGTGCTTCTCGACAGGGATGCCGACGGCACCGTCCGAGCGGCTCTGCCCTATCTTATCGGCCGTAAGATGGGGCTGCGCTATGTGATAATGCCGCAGCTTACGCAGTTCGGCGGCCCATGGCTGCGCAGCGGCTCTATGGAGGAGGAGATGTTGGCAGCCAAGCGGCTCATCGCTCAGCTTAAGAGGCTGCGCCTTACCTATTACCAGCAAAACTTCGCGCCTGAGGTGACCAACTGGCTGCCTTTCTACTGGGCGGGCTACCGGCAAACCACCCGCTACACCTACCGCCTCAGCGACATATCCAATACCCAGGAGGTATTCAACCGTTTCGACCCTTCGCGCCGCCAGCGCCAGATACAAAAGCTCGAAGGCAAGCTGCGAGAGGTGGAGATGTCGGCAAGCGAGTTTGCCGACTTCCATATTTCCTATTGGGCCTCGAGAGGCCGCAAAGACTTGCTTTCGCGCAGTTTTATGCTGCGGGTTACGCAAACCGCCTTGGACCGCGGGCAGGGACTGCTCATGGCCTTGGCCGACGAGGACGGGGTTGTTCAGGGCGCACGCTTCGTGGTGTTCGACGACCGATGCGCCTATTCTCTGCTGTCGGCCCTACGGCCCGGCCATCCCAACGGCACCTCGGCAATGCTTTTCTGGCAGATTATATGCCGCCTGTCGGGACGCACCAAGGCTTTCGACTTCGAGGGCAGCATGGACCCCGGCATAGAGCAGTCCTACCGCCTCTACGGCGCCACCCAGGTTCCCTACTTCCGTATCACCAAACTGCTATGAATATTAAACTTATCGTTGTAGGAAAGACTGACGAGGAATACCTCCGCGAAGGCATCGCAAAATACGAAGCCCGCCTTTCGCACTACGCTGGCTTCAAGATAGAGGAGATACCCGCCCTGCGTGACCAGCGGAGGGCATCGCCCGCCACGGTGCGCGAACGCGAGGCGGCGCTTATCCTGAAGCGTATCGAGGGCATTGACCGCGTGGTGCTACTCGACGAGCACGGCAAGGAGCACACAAGCGTCGGCTTCGCCGAATACCTTCAGCGGCAGATGAACAGCGGCCTGCGCTCGCTGGCTTTCGTGGTGGGCGGTGCCTACGGCTTTGCGCCCGAAGTGTACGCCGCCGCCAACGACAAAATATCCCTCTCGCAGATGACTTTCAACCACCAGATGGTGCGGCTTTTCTTTGCCGAACAGCTGTACCGCGCCTTCACCATCCTTAACCACGAGCCATATCACAATGAGTAGTTATTAGTTCTAAGTTATTAGTTTTAAGCAGCTGGCGCGCCACATTCTATCGCATCTATAACATCTATCATATCTATAACATCTATCGCATCTATAACCTATAACCCATAACCTTTCTGATGAAACACAACAAAGTACTGCTAATCTATACCGGAGGCACCATAGGCATGGTGCAGGACGAGAACGGCGCGTTGCACCCCTTCGCCCTCGAGCGCATATACGACGCCGTACCGCAGCTGAAGCACGCCAGCTACCACATCGACTCGTGTCAGCTGGAGCGTCTGATTGATTCGTCGAACATGTCGCCCAAGGTATGGGTCGACATAGCCGAAATCATCGAGCGCGAGTACGACAACTACGACGGCTTCGTGGTGCTGCACGGCACCGACACCATGGCCTACACCGCCTCGGCGCTGAGCTTCATGTTCGAGCACCTGGCAAAACCCATAGTGCTCACCGGCTCGCAGCTGCCCTTGGGCATGTTGCGCAGCGACGGCCGCGAGAACATGATATGCGCCCTCGAGATAGCATCCACCCACCTCTTCACCATACCCGAGGTGTGCATATTCTTCGAGAGCCGCCTCTACCGCGGCAACCGCAGCACCAAGGTGAGCGCCGAGGAGTTCGACGCTTTCGACTCGTTCAACTACCCGTCGCTAGCGCAGGCGGGCATCAGCATCAACTGCCGCAGCGAGCTGGTGCTGCCGCTGCACACACTGCCGCTGCAGGTCCGCAAGACTTTCTGCACCGACATCGCCGTGCTCAAGCTCTTCCCCGGCATAACGCCACAGGTGGTGCACGCCGTACTCGACCTGCCGCAGCTCAAAGGCGTGATACTTGAGACCTACGGCTCGGGCAACGCCCCCACCGAGAGTTGGTTCATCGAAGCCGTGCAGCAAGCCATAGAGCGCGGCGTGACAATACTCGACGTAACGCAGTGCAAGTCGGGCGCAGTACAGCTGTGCCAATACGAGGCCAGCTGCGACCTTAACCGCATCGGGGTGATAGGCGGGCACGACATCACCATCGAGGCTGCCGTCACCAAGATGATGTACCTCCTCGGCAACTATCCCGACGACCGCAAACTTGTAGAGAATCTATTCCACCAATCGCTGCGAGGCGAGATAACGATATAATTGATAGTTATAAGTTTTTAGTTTTAAGTTATTAGTGGCTGACGCAATTTTAATTTTTAATTGTTAATTTTTAATTTCTATCGCCTCTATCATATCTATAACCCTATTAATACACCATGATAGACTGCAAGGACAAGACAATACTGATAGTTGGCGACGTGATGATCGACGCCTACCTGTGCGGCGCCGTCTCGCGCCTGTCGCCCGAGGCACCAGTGCCCATCGTATCCATAGAACGCCGCGAACAGAGGCTTGGAGGTGCCGCCAACGTAGCCCTCAACGTCAGTGCCATGGGTGCCAAGCCGTTGCTCTACTCTGTGATGGGCAACGACGACAATGCACGGCTTTTCATGCAGCTGATGTACGACAACAACCTCGACCGCCGTGGCATCCTTACGTCGGAGAGCCGCCGCACCACCGTGAAGTCGCGCGTGATAGGCAACAACATGCACATCGTGCGCATCGACGACGAAGACACCACGCCGCTAAGTGCCGTCGACGAGCGTCAGCTCGTGGAACGTATCGCAGCAGCAATAAAGCATACGCATATCGACGCCATAATCTTCCAGGACTACGACAAAGGCAACATCACGTCGACGGTCATAGATGAGACCATAGCCCTTGCCAAGCGTCACGGCATCATCACCGCCGTCGACCCCAAGCATCGGCAGTTCAAACTGTTCCACGACGTCACCCTCTTCAAGCCCAACCTCAAAGAACTGCGTGAAGGCTTGAACATCGAAATCGACGACTCGTGCGACGATCAGTCGCTCCGCAATGCCCTCGACCGCGCCTCGCTCACGCTGCACGAGAGCCAGGGCGTCGAGGTGGTACTGGTGACGCTGTCAAGCCGCGGAATATATGCCTGCGACTTCCGGCAGGATGCTCCGCAGTCAGTGCTGCTGCCCGCCGAGCACAGGGCCGTGGCCGACGTGTCGGGAGCTGGCGACACCGTGATAAGCGTCGCCACGCTGTGCCTCACGCTCGGCATGTCGCTGGCAGACATGGTAGCCTACTCCAACAAGGCCGGCGGCATAGTGTGCGAGCAGGTGGGCGTAGTGCCTATCGACAAAGCACGATTGGAATCGTGTATAACGGCAAACACTAAAGAATCTTGAAGCTATTAAGAATATTGCTCTGTATCCTCCCGCTCATTGCCGGAGGCGTTGTCCGCTCGCAAGTGGTCAACCTGAGCAATTTTGACCGCAACCTGCTTCATTACGGCATACAGATAGGCTACTCGCAGTCGAAGTTCACCATCGACTACACCGAGGACGCCGACGTGCGCGAAGTGATGCAGGGCGTCACGTCATACTACAATCCCGGCTTCCATCTTGCAGTCATAGGCGACCTTAAGGTGACGCCTTACGTCAACCTCCGCATGGCACCTGGACTTACCCTCATCAACCGCAGCATCAACTACTACTGGGAGCGCGGCTACAGCAACGCCCACAAGAACCTCGACATGTGGCGCAGCGTGGAGTCGGTCTACGGCGAGATACCCGTCGACCTCAAGTTCCGCTCCATGCGCTGGCACAACTACCGTCCCTACCTCACCACCGGCATAAGCTACGGCTTCGACTTCGCCTCGCTGCGCAACAACAAGAACAACGACGACCAGTCGATAGTGCGCCTCAACACCAGCGACTTCCGCTACACCGCAGGCGTAGGCTTCGACTTCTACCTGCGTTATGTCAAGTTCGCCATCGAGATAAAGATGTCCTTTGGCATGCCCAACCTGGCAATTCCCGACGACGACTATTACTCGAGGGCCATCAACGGCATGACGTCGCGCACCGTTATGGTTGGATTCACTTTCGAAGGATAACACACACCGCCATGCCGCACACCGTAGAGATAGACATCACTCCCGAGCAGTACAGCGACCCGCGGTCGGTGCTTGCCGCCGTAGCACGCAAAGCGCGTCTGTCGACTGAGCAGATTGCCCGTCTGCAGCCCCTGCGCCGCAGCCTCGACGCCCGGCGCGGCGTGATGTATCACCTCACGGTGGATGTATACCTGAAAGGGGAGCCCTACAGCGAGCCGGACTATCGTTCGGAGTACTGCGACTGCCACAATGCCCCGCCGCTTGTAATAATAGGTGCCGGTCCGGCAGGTCTCTTCGCCGCGCTGCGTGCGCTGGAGGCCGGGCTGCGACCGATTATATTGGAGCAGGGCAAGCCTGTTGAGACCCGCAAGGCCGACATAGCGGCGGCGGCACGCCTCGGCATAGTCAATCCCGCAAGCAACTGGTGCTTCGGCGAGGGCGGCGCTGGAACCTACAGCGACGGCAAGCTCTACACCCGGGCCACCAAGCGGGGCGACGTAGGCTACGTGCTGCGCAAACTCGTCGAGCACGGAGCCGACCCCGACATCCTTGTCGACACACACGCACATATAGGCACCGACCGCCTCGGCGGCATAATAAAGAACATACGCCAGACGGTGCTCGACCACGGCGGCGAATATCATTTCGGCACCCGTGTAACCAACTTCGTCGTGAGCGACAGTCAGCCGACAACAGTGCTTGGCGCCAAGGATAGCGACGGCAACGTCTACGAAGGCGTCGGCGTGGTACTTGCCACCGGGCATTCTTCACGCGATATATATGAACTCTTCGCCCTGCGCGGATGGCTGCTCGAGGCCAAGCCGTTTGCCATAGGGGTGCGCGTCGAGCACTCGCAGCAGCTCATCGACGAAATACAGTACCATCTGCGCGGTGCACAAGGCGAGAGGCTGCGCAAGCTTCTCCCGCCGGCCTCCTACGCCCTCAAGGCGCAAGTTGACGGCCACGGCGTATTCTCCTTCTGCATGTGCCCCGGCGGAGTGATTGTACCTGCCGCCACGGCCGACAGGCAGCAGGTGGTCAACGGCATGAGCGATTCGCACCGCAGCTCGGCCTTTGCCAACAGCGGCATCGCCGTGACGGTGAGTGCCGAGGATGTTCCCGAGTATGCCAGCCACGGACCGCTCGCCCTACTGCGCTTCCAGCAGGAGGTGGAGCGAAGCACCTTCGAGGCGGCGGGGTGCCGCATCAACGCCCCTTCGCAGCGGCTTGCCGACTTCTGCGCGTCGCGCCCAAGCAGCAGCCTTAACAAGAGCAACTATCTGGGCTCGTGCGTCAGCGTGCCTGTGCACGAGTTGCTGCCGCCATTTGTCGTGAAATGCCTTCAACAGGGCTTCCGACTGTTCGACCGCAAGATGCACGGATTCCTCACCTCCGAGGCCTCGATACTCGCCGTTGAGAGCCGCACGTCGTCGCCGGTGCGCATACCTCGCGACGCGAGCCTACAGCACCCGCAGCTGCGCAACCTCTACCCTTGCGGCGAAGGGGCTGGTTACGCCGGCGGCATAGTGTCGAGCGCCATCGACGGAGTCAACGCCGTAGAAGCGATTTATAGTTCTAAGTTATGAGTTTTAAGTTATAAGTGGCTGACGCACCATCTATCGCATCTATCCTATCTATCCCCTCTATCGTATCTATAACAATCCATCTATCAAATGCACGGTTTTGAGTTAGTTTCCGACTTCCAGCCAACGGGCGACCAGCCCGAGGCTATCGACCAGCTTGTCGAGGGTGTGCAGTCGGGTCAGCGGGCCCAGGTGCTGCAAGGCGTCACAGGAAGCGGCAAGACCTTCACCGTCGCCAATGTCATTGCCCGGCTCAACCGCCCCACGCTGGTGATGAGCCATAACAAGACCCTCGCCGCCCAACTCTACGGCGAGTTCAAGCAGTTCTTCCCTAACAATGCGGTAGAGTACTTCATATCGTACTACGACTACTACCAGCCCGAGGCTTACATCCCCGCCACCAACACCTACATCGAGAAAGACCTCGACATCAACGACGAGCTCGACCGCCTGCGTCTGCGGGCTTCGTCGGCTCTGCTCAGCGGCCGGCGCGACGTGATAGTGGTTTGCTCGGTCAGCTGCATATACGGCATCGGCAACCCCGAGGAGTTCAAGCGCGGCACCATACACATAAAGCGTGGCGAGCGCCTCGAGAGGCAGACACTGCTGCTACGGCTGCTCGACGCGCAGTACGTGCGCAACGAGATAGAGTTCATCAACGGCCGTTTCCGCGTCAAGGGCGACACCATCGACGTCTACCCCTCGTTTGCCGACTTCTGCTACCGCATAGTGTTTTGGGACGACGAGGTGGAGAGCATCGAGTCGTTCGACCCTATAAGCGGCCAGCGGCTCGGCACCTTCGACGAGGCCACCATCTATCCCGCCAGCAATTTCCTTACCAATAAGGACAATATGGGCGATGTGCTGCAGCAGATACAGCACGACATGTTCCAGCGGCGCGACGAGTTCATCGAACAAGGGCGCGAGCTGGAGGCCAAGCGGCTCGAGGAGCGGGTCAACTACGACCTCGAGATGATACAGCAGCTGGGCTATTGCAGCGGCATCGAGAACTACTCGCGCTACTTCGACGGCCGCCGCGCCGGCCAGCGGCCTTTCTGCCTTATCGACTATTTCCCCGACGATATGCTGCTGGTTATCGACGAAAGCCATGTAACCGTGCCGCAGATACGCGCCATGTACGGCGGCGACCGCAGCCGCAAGACCGCCCTTGTCGAGTACGGCTTCCGCCTGCCGTCGGCGCTCGACAACCGGCCCCTCACCTACGAGGAGTTCTACGCCCTTACGGGCCAGACCATCTACATCAGCGCCACCCCCGCGCCCTATGAGCTGGAGGAGGCGCAGGGCATAGTGGTCGAACAGATTATCCGCCCCACGGGGCTGCTCGACCCCGTGGTCGAGGTGCGTCCGGCCACCACCCAGGTCGACGACCTGCTCGAGGCCATACAGACCACAATTTCTCACGACGAGCGCGTGCTTGTCACCACCCTCACCAAACGTATGGCCGAGGAGCTCACCTCCTACTTCATCCGCCTGGGCATAAAGGCAATGTATATCCACTCCGATGTCGACACCCTCGAGCGTGTCGAGATAATCCGCGACCTGCGCATGGGGGTCTTCGACGTGCTGGTGGGTGTCAACCTGCTGCGCGAGGGATTGGACCTGCCCGAGGTGTCGCTCGTCGCCATCCTCGATGCCGACAAAGAAGGCTTTCTGCGCAGCGACCGCGCCCTGCTGCAAACCATAGGCCGTGCGGCGCGCAACCTGCACAGCAAGGCAATCCTCTATGCCGACACCATAACGGGCTCCATGCAGCGGGCCATCGACGAGACCAACCGCCACCGCGAGAAGCAGATACGCTACAATATCCAGCACCACATAGTGCCCCATCAGATAGTCAAGAGCACCACCTCCATCCTTGGGCAGACCTCGGTGCTCGAGCGCGCCGCCGAAGAGTCGGAGGATTACCAGATGAGCGCCGAGGCACGGCAGATCACCTATAGCGGCAACATCGGCGCAAGCCCTTACGCCATAGTCACCCCGGCCCATCCCGACCGCGTGCAGACCGCAAACACGACTCATTACAATCTTTTAAAATCTGACGGAGAAACAGCCCGCGTGCAGCCCGCAAACACAACTCATAACAATCTTTTAAAATCTGACGGAGAGACAAAGCCTAAAGCGCCGTCATCCCCCTCGCGCGACTACTCCATGCTTACCAAGGAGCAGCTGCGCAAGGCCATACGCGAGGCGCAGCGGCGTATGAAAGAGGCGGCACAGGCGCTCGACTTCCCCACGGCGGCACGCTACCGCGACGAGGTGCAGCAGATGCAGCGCGAGCTCGACGACGCGCGGTAAACCCTCCGGCACTTTTGCAGATTTTTTCTTGTACATGAAAAAAAAGTAGTAATTTTGCAGCGCTAAATATTGCATGCAAACGCTGTCGTTTGCTGCCTTGGAAATTGTGAAAGATATGCATAAATTACAGTCGAATAAAATGTTGTACTACATCTTGTTTCCTATAACGATGTGGTACGGCATCGTCGTTGCACTGCGCAATCTGCTGTTCGATTTAGGTCTGCGCACCCAGGAAGCGCCCCATGTCACCACCATCGGCGTGGGCAATCTCGTATGCGGCGGCGCAGGCAAGACCCCCATGGTAGAATATCTTGTACGCCTCTTTGCCGACAGTGCCAACGTGGCCATACTCAGCCGTGGCTACAAGCGCAGCAGCAAAGGCTACGTGCGGGCTTCGGCCGATGCCTGCGAGGCATCCCTCTTGGGCGACGAGCCTGCCATGATGTACCGCAAGTTCCCCGGCATCACCGTCGCAGTGTGCGAGAAAAGGGTCGAGGGGTTGCGCAACCTCCTGGCATCCGACAATCCGCCTTCGCTGGTGCTGATGGACGACGTGTACCAGCACCGGCAGGTGAAGCCCACAGTCAACATACTCCTCACCGAGTACGACCACCCCTATTTCAAAGACCGCATACTGCCCTACGGCACCCTGCGCGAGTTCCGCAAGGCAGCGGTGAGGGCCAACATAATAGTGGTCACCAAATCGCCCAAAGACATCAACCCCATAGTGCGCCACACCTTCCTCTCGCAGCTCGGCGTGTCGGCTCACCAGCAGGTCTATTTCGCTCATATAGAATACGGCACCCCCGTGGCGCTCTACGGCGCTGGCAGCATGAATCTCGACAATGTCGACAGCGTCCTTGCCGTCACCGGCATAGCGCATCCGCAGCCGTTGCTCGACTACCTGAACGACGAGCGGCACACCGTCAGCCACCTCTCATTCCCCGACCATCACGACTTCACGGCCGACGATGTCGCGCGTATCGTCGAGGCATACAACGCCCTGCCGGGCTCCTCCAAGGTGATAGTGACCACCGAGAAGGATGCCGAGAGGCTGCGCAAAGAGGCCGCCGCCGAGCAACTGCGCCAGCTGTCGGTCTATATGATTCCCATCACCATGGCTTTCAACGAGGCCAACGGCGAGACCTTCGACAACACCGTCAAGGCCATAGTACGCGAGAACACCACTTTCATCTCGCGCCTCACAAAGTCAAATTATAATCTGTAACCTAAAAGCCACCCATTTAGCGGCATAGGCTGTGCCTACAGCTGCCTTACGGAGAAAGTGAAATAGGTGTCGGGGTACGGCTCGTCGCACAGGGTGAAGTGCCACCATTCGCTGTCTATCGGCTTGAAGCCGTGGCTCAGCATGGCACGGCGCAGCACCATGCGGTTCGCAAACTGCGCCGCCGTGATGGTGTCGTTCTTGCGGTACTTGCCCGTGGCGGGGTTGCCGCCGCAGTCGGGATGGCTCTCGTTGCCGAACCAGTCAAACACGCCGCCCATGTCGAGCTCCCTGCCGCTGTGGCTGTCCACAAGCGTCAGGTCCACCGTCGAGCCACGCGTGTGGCCACTGCGTTTCATGATGTAATCCTGCTCAAAGAGGAGGCTCTTGTCCACATCGGGATAGAAGCTCTGCCGCAGCAGCGTGTCGCCCAGGTCGGCAGCCCAGCGCACGAAGTGGTCCACCGCCTTCTGCGGACGGTAGGCATCATAAATCTTTATGCGGTAGCCCTGCGCCTTCAGGTCGTCGCTCACGGCACGCAGGCTGTCGGCGGCACGCCGCGTGAGCAGCGCCGTGGGCTGCTCGTAGCCGTCCACGCGGGCCCCAACGAAGTTATATGTGCTGTAATAGCGTATCTCCAGTATGGCGTCGGGCACAACGTCGGTGATGGTCACGAAGTCGCTGCAGTCCTCCTCGGGCACTGCGTCAGCCGCAACGGCTGCACCCTTGGCGTCGGCATTCTGCGACGCCTTGCCGTGGCCGCACGCCACACAGGCCACAGCCACACCGATAATAAGCAAAAGTCTTTGTATCATAGCTCAGAAGAATATTAGCGCAAACGGTAGCTCACGTTGGTAACCACCCTCACACGCTTGATATGCGGCGTATTCTGGTCGCGGTTCTCTATGCTGAACAGGCCCTGCGTGGCCGAGTTTATCTTGCCCAGGCGGCTGCGCGAGTCTTTGGCAAACTGCTCGGCGGCGGCGCGGGCGTTCTTGTTGGCCTCCTCAATCATGGCGGGCTTCACGTCGTTGAGCGCCGTGAACTCAAACACTGCGGGGTTCTCCCATTCGTTGCCGCTGCCTATGGCTATGCCCTTGTCCATCAGCTGCGACAGGCGCGACTGTATGTCGAGCACCGTCTGCACCTTGCCGGTACACACCGTCAGCACCGAGGTGATGACATAGCGGTTGGCGCTGTTGTTGGTATACTGCATCGAGCTGTTGTCCACTATGCGCGGAGCCGACACCGACACCTCGCTCGAGTCGATGCCGTTCTCCTGCAGGAAACGCAGCACCTCGGCGTTCTTCTTGTTCACCGATGCATAGAGCGTGGGCAGGTCGTTGCCCGTCTCCTTGTACACCACGGGGTAGATGGCCCTGTCGGCCATTATCTCGCGCTCGCACAGGCCGCGCACCGTCACCGTGTCGTCGTACGACTTCAGCGTCCGCGCCGCGTAGAACAGTAGCACACCGTTCACCAAGGCCGCCAGCACTATACTCGTGCCAAGGATGTAGTTCTTCTTGAATGGTATTTGACTTCCTTTCATGACTATTTATTGATTTTTAGTTGTTTGAAAACAATTGTCATCCGCAGGCCCCGCCCACGGACAACAACAATAACACCATTACCCGATAAATATTGTGTGGCACCTCAACGATTTTGTCGCCGCGGCCTCCACCTGCTCGCATCATGAGTTGTAGAGCTGAGCTCAATGTAGATAGTATCTCCGACCTGGCGGTCTCCATAGTCAGCTTTGTGCCAGAATTCCTCGTCGTCTGTGTATGTTTTATCGTCGACAGTATACCGATATTCAACTCTCCACATATGGTTATAATGTCCTGCGTATATTTGATATATCCTTGTAATCTGAGCGGGATACTGCGTATAACTTTGCCAATATTTGCGTTCAGTTATTCTCCACCAAATAAATCCCAAGGCAGCTAATACCAACAAGAGAATAATGTAAAATCTTATCTCGTTCGGTTCTGGTGTAATAGTAGGTTTCTTTTTACGCTTCTTTTTATGTTTCTTTTTGCCCATGATTTATTGTTAATCACTGAAACAAACGTTGCCATACCGGTTTTATTGCCCGCAAGGCGGCGAAATTCGCGGGGCTGTACAATACATAAAACATTAAACATGGAAACTTGTGGGTTTCATCACACCAAGTACGCTATTGAGGGAGATGCGAAAGAAAAAGTTGCGAGCAAATCGTCAAAAATCTACTGTTTTATGGTAGATTTTTGACGATTTGCTCATACTTTTTAAAGTTTGACAGTGGTCATTGGAGTACCACATGGCCATGAAGGTCGCGTACCTTCGGCACGCATATAGTGCATACTATACTTTCAGCACGGCACTGCGCCTTGCAGCTTGTACCGTGTTAATCAATGTCCCGTCCCGTCGGGACGACCTGCAGCCTGGCGGCCTATCATCAAGCGCGTTATGGCGCCGTAGGTGCTAGACAATGGTAGCCAGCCAATTCATTGGCTGGGACGACGATGTTGTTGTATTATCAGCGTGCCTTTAGGTACGCGACATGATGCCGCCAATATCCATGACCGATGTCGCGTACCTAAAGGCTCGCATATTTTTTGTTGTCTATTTACCAGCCGTTGAAACGGCTGGCTACCTTTGTCATGCCCCGCTGGGGCATCTGTCAAGCTCATATCTCCAGAACTGTTAAGCTAATGGGGTGAGAGGCGTGCCGAAGGTACGCAATTTGCATAACACGGTACCAGCGCAGCGCAGTGCCGTGGTGTGCGTCATCCTCCATCCTCAGCGTGCCGACAGGTACGCGACAATGGATTTTCTGTCATATGCAAACCACCATATTTTGGGGCTTATCCACCCCCGTCTTTCACCCTTCGGCACCTAAAATCACTCCCGTTTTCCACCCCCTCGGCGAACGAGATATATGGTACATTTAGAGAAGGTATAGAGATGGTAAAGAGTTGGTCCCACCAACTCCTTATCAACTATATACTTACGATTTACGTTCTATATACCAAAATCGGGGTGCTAAAAGGGCAAAAAATGTACGTTGCGGAGGCGCATTTCAGAAGGCAACACATTGAAAACAACGACACTACAAAACCGAAGCGTGAATAACTGCCGACGGGATGCCGTTTTTTGTAATTTCGCGCTGTGAAAATGGATGGATTGGGCCGTATCGGCCACAAGGCTGGCGGCGGTAAAGAGGTGATAATTCGCGCCATAAATTTATTTTTTCGCGCAAATGTGTCTATGTCGGGAAAATTATGTAAATTTGTACTTTTTAAATTAAGATACTTACCAAATATAAAAATCAAAGATATCACTTTTAAAACCCGATTTAAAAACCACAGATATCATGAGCATACACACCCACTTGAAGAAGATTGCGGCCGCATTGCTGGCCTTGCTGGCGGCTCCGGCGGCCTTTGCACAGGTAGTGCTTATTGGCGAATACACGGCTACTGACACTGTGACCAACTTCGTGTCGATAGCCTCGAGCGGCACACGCCTCACCGACCTTGAGGGCGACGACGTAGCATCGCAGGTCAGCCTGCCCTTCATGCTCAACTTCGGCAACGAGCGCTACAACCAGATCAACATCTCGTCGAACGCCCAGATAGCCCTCGGCACCGGCAACCCCGTGCGCAACAACTACAACAACAACACAGGCACCATGAGCATCATCGTCCCCCTCGGGCACGACCTCGACATCTCGTCCACCAACGGCAACGGCCGCGTGTACTGGAAGGTGGAAGGCACGGCGCCGCAGCGCGAGGTGGTGGTGGAGTACAACCGCGTGAGCCCCTTCGGCAGCGCCGCCTACAACTACTACACCTTCCAGGTGCGCCTGCACGAGAACGGCGACATCGACTTCGTGTACGACACCTGTGTAGCCGCCATACAGCGCAGCTGCTACTGCTTTGTGCGCGAGCACAGCCGCCAGAGCTTCCTCGCCTGCACAGGCACGTGGGATAACATCGTTGTATCGAACACCTCGCTCACCCCCATCACCACCACCGGCACCAATGTGCCCAGCCCGGGACAGACCATACACTTCAGCCGCCCGCAGGTGAACTGCTCGCGCCCCTATGGGCTCTACGTGGATGGCATAACCACCACCACCGCCTGCATACACTGGAGCGACAGCAGCACCACAAGCCAGTGGGAATATGAGTACGACGTGTCGGGCTTCACCTTCGGCACCGGCACCACGGGCACCACGACCGCCGACTCGGTGCTCCTCACAGGCCTTATGCCGCAGACCTCTTACACCATATACGTGCACGGCGACTGCGGCGGCCAGGGCAGCATGTGGGTGCCGATATCGTTCATGACCGACTGCCTCAACATATCGCACGGCGACCTGCCATATATCGACAAATTCGACGACTACGGCACCGGAGCCTCCGAGCAGATAAATCCCTGCTGGACCCGCCGCTACGGCACCAACACCATAAGCTATCCCTACGCCTCGACGGAGCAGGCCTTCTCGGGCGCCAACTCGCTCAAGTTCTACGCCACTCGCACCATCAACAGCTACGTGATACTGCCCTACGCCGAAGATTCGCTCACCACGCTGCAGCTCACCTTCCGCATGTACGGCCTTGCAGCCAACAGCGGCCTGCTGGTGGGCGTGTGCGACGATCAGGACGACATCAGCACCTTCACCCTCGTCGACTCGGTTACGGTAAGAGCCGCCAACCAATGGGACGAATACGAGGTTTCCTTCAGCTCGTACCGCGGCAACGGCCGCCACGTATGTATAACCACCTACAACAACGGCACCAACAGCCAGACGGTATACCTGGACAACCTTATGCTCCACACCATACCCACCTGCCTGCGTCCCACCGACTTCACCGCCTCCAACCTCTCGCACGCCGACAGCGTGATACTCTCGTGGACCGGCGGCGCCTCGGGTGCCACCGCGTGGGATGTAGCCTACGGCCCCGCGGGCTTCGACCCCGACACCTGCAGCACCTTGATGCAATGGATTAACGACACGTGGGTGCTGCTCGACATGCTGCAGGGCGGCGTGGTGTACGACGCCTACGTGCGCAGCGTGTGCAACGACGGCCAGAGCCTGTGGCTCGGACCACTGCGCTTCGTGCCCGGCAGCGTCAGCATGCGCCCCGCCACCACCACCGGCGAGACCTACAGCGTCACCCTGTGCGGCGGCGCCATCTACGACGACGGCGGCCGCGACGGCGACTATACCCTCCCCTCCTCATACAGCGCGAGCACCACGCTGACCATCAACCCCGAAGAGGGCTCGCTGGTAACCATCAGCGGCACCCTCTCGTGCTACAACTCCTCCTCCTACGGCCTCTATATCTATGACGGCGAAAGCACCGGCGGCCGCCTCATGGGCCACTGGTACGGCAACGCCACCATACCCCGCATGGTCTCCACCACCGGCCCGATAACCATCCACTTCGTGCCCGGCTCGACCTCGACCGCCTACAGCGGCTTCGAGCTGCTGGCAGGCTGCGAGCCCATGCCGCCGTGCTCGCCCGTGAGCGAGATAACGCTGACCCGCTCGCCATCGGCAGCCTACCTGTCGTGGAGCCTGCTCAACTACCGCATGGGCCTGCCTGCCTCGTACGACGTAGAGCTGATCGACAGCACCGGCTCGGCCCAGGCCTCCTCGACCGTGGAGCCCAATATCTACTTCCCAGGGCTGGACATCAACGCCGACTACCTGTTCCGCGTGCGCCCCATGTGCGACGACGGCTCGGAGATGGGGTGGGACACCCTCACATTCCGCACCCGCGAGCCAATCTGCTCGCAGATCAGCACCACCGAGACCATCAGCGTGGGCAACGGCACCAACACGTCGTACTACATGCCCGTGTACAACTACTACAACTACTCGTTCACCCAGCAGCTCTACACCGCCGCCGAGATGGGCTCGACACCGCGCGACCTGGTAGGCATAGCCTTCGACTACGCCGGCAGCACGCCCACACGCTCCAAAAACAACGTCCGCATATACATGGCACTCAGCGCCGGCACCTCGCTCAGCAGCTGGATGCCCCTCACCAGCCAGACCCTCGTATACACCGGTCCCCTGCAAGCCACAAATGGCTGGAACTACTACATGTTTAACGAAAACTATTTCCACTACGACGGCGTGAACAGCGTCATCGTCACCATCGAGGACCTCTCGGGAGCCTACGACGGCTCGTCGTACACCTTCCGCACCCACTCCGAGAGCGGCAAAGCCCTGTACTACTATTCCAGCTCGCCCCTGACGATGACCAATGGCGTCCCCGCCTCGCGCTACTCATACAGCTACCGCAACAACGTCAAGTTCATGATATGCGGCAGCCACACCAGCTGCGCCGAGCCCACCGTGGTGGTGCAGCACGTCGACGCCACCTCGGCCTCGCTCCTCTGGCTGCCCGGCTACGACGAAGGCACCTGGGACGTTGAGTACCGTGGCGCCGGCGACCCCGCCTGGAACACATGGGCCACGGCCACGTCGGCCTACGCCGCCACCCTCACCAGCCTGCAGCCCAACACCCGCTACCAGGTGAGAGTCGGCACCTCGTGCCAAGGCACCACCTACACCGGCAACGCCACCTTCACCACCCAGTGCATACCCGCCGCCCTGCCCTTCACCGAGAGCTTCGAAGGCTGGAGCACCAGCGGCACCGCCGCCGCCCCGTCGTGCTGGCAGAAGATATACAACAGCACCTCGTCGAGCTACATGCCCTACGCCACCACCGCACGCGCCCTCACCGGCTCGTACGGCCTCTACCTCTACACCCCCAGCGGCTATTACGCCGGAGTGGTGCTGCCTGTGATGGGCGCATCGCTCGACAGCCTGCAGATAGCCTTCTCGCTGTACCGCCAAGACTCGGTCAACCTCCACTCGGTACAGGTAGGCGTCATGCGCGACCCGACCGACTATTCCACCTTCCGCAACCTCTACACCGCCACGGCACCCAGCTGCAGCACCTGGACACAGTTTGAGGTACCGCTGGCAGGAGCCAGCGCCCTCGGGCAATACATAGCCCTCATCACGCCGAGCAACGGCATACACCGCCCCTACATCGACGACATAGAGGTTGACTACGTACGTAACTGCCCGCGCATCACCACGGTAAGCGCCACAGCATCCGGAGACACCGTCTACCTGACCTGGAACAACACCGCAGCCGCCAGCTGCGAAATAGAATACGGCCTCCGAGGCTTCGCCCACGGTCGCGGCTCCTTTGCCTACGCCTACGGCGACTCCACCGCCGTGCTCACAGGCCTGGCTCCCGCCACCACCTACGACATCTACGTGCGCACCGTGTGCGGCTACGGCGACACCGGCCGCTGGTCGGGCGTGACCACTATCACCACCCCCTGCAGCGACCTGCAACTGCCCATCGACGAAGAGTTCGACACATGGGGCTCGGGCGTCAACGCCAAGCCCATGTGCTGGTACTGCAACACCACGAACGGCAGCACCAACAACCCCGACTACCCAAGCATCATCCGCATATCGAGCAACGGCAGCTACCTCACGTCGATGCTTTACTTCCGCATCATGGCCGTCGGCGACCGCCCCTACGCCATGATGCCCGGCGCCGACATATCGACCCTGCCGCTCAACCAGTGCAAGGTGTCGTTAGACATGGTAGACGTAGGCACCGGCACCGACTCGCAGTTCCTCGTGGTTGGCGTGAGCGCCACGCAGGGCGACATGTCGACATTCACACCCGTCGACACCCTCACGCCCGCGGCGCCCAACAACATAACGCACCACGAAGTCTCGCTCGCGTCCTACAACGGCTACGGCAAATACGTAACATTCTACACCTACACCGCCACCACAACCGGCTCGCCTGCCTGCCACCTGTGCATCGACAACGTGTCGCTGCAGCGCAGCACCAACTGCGGACGCCCCGACTCGCTCTACGCCACCAACGTGGCTGCACGCACCGCCACTGTGGGCTGGCACGACAACAGCTACGCTGCCACCTGGGAGGTGGAATACGGCCCCGTGGGCGGCACGATGAACGTGGTGCAGGTATACTCCAACCCCGCACAGCTCACCGGCCTCGACCCCGCTACGCCCTATGAATTCCGCGTGCGCGCACTCTGCACCGCCACCGACACCTCATACTGGTCGCTCCACGAAGCCACATTCACCACCAACCAGGAGCCCGTGGTCCTACCCTACTCCTACGACTTCGAAGACCCGCAAGAGTGGAGCAACTGGCAGACCATGACCAACTGCAACATCGACTGGTACCGCGGCAGCGCCACCTACATGTCGCCCTCGCACTCGATGTACATCTCGGCCGACGGCGGCGTGAGCAACGGCACCAACAGCGGCACCGTGAACGCCACGGCCTACCGCGACATCGACTTCGGCAACACCGACACCATTGTGATGATACGCTTCATGACTCGCGTGGGCGGCTCACTCAACGGCAACTACGACGGCATCGGCATATTCCTCGAAGACCCGGCCACGCCCATGACCATAGGCACCTCCATCCTGATGTCGCCCTGGGGCAGCCTCTCGGGAAACCACACCTGCCGCGAGATTATCCACATGGACACCGTATGGACCGAGCACTCATTCTACTTCGACTCCGTCAGGGGCGTGCATCGGCTCGGCTTCTACTGGTTCAACCAAAGCATAGGCACAAGCGTCACCGGCCGCTTCATCGGCACGCCGGGAGCCGTGGACAACATACAGATACGCTACGTCAGCTGCGCGCAGCCGAGCAACTTCACCGTCACCACGGTGACCGAGAACAGCGCCACCGCCACCTGGACCGCCGTACCAGGTGCCAACTACATACTTGAATACGAAGCCGTAGGCTCGCAGCCCACACAGGTTGCCGTCAGCACAGGCAGCTACACCATCACCAACCTGCAGCCCGGCACCGCCTACCGCTGCCGCCTGCAGCGCGACTGCGGCGTAGACAGCAGCGGCTACACCACCTACTGCTATTTCACCACCGACTACTGCCCGCAGGGCCGCAACGACACCGTGGGCAACCTCAGCTCCACCAACAGCAGCAACGCCTACCCCATCAACCTCACCAGCCAGTACTCGTTCACCGAGATGCTATACCTGGCCAGCGAGCTGTCCGGCCCCGCCAACGTGGGACAGATACAGTTCCACTACCTCTCGGCCAAGCCGATACTATCCAAGAACAACTGCACCATCTATATGAGCCACACGCGCCGCAGCTCGTTCCCGTCGTACTCCAGCTATGTATCGGGCGACAGCCTGCAAATGGTCTACCGCGGCCCGCTAGTCTTCGTCAACGGATGGTCGTCGATAATACTCGACACTCAGTTTGTATACAACGGCGTCGACAACCTCGTCATTGCCATCGACGACAACAGCGGCCTCCAGGCGCCGTCGGCCTACCAGTTCCAAATCACCACGCGCTCGGTATCGATGTCCATACAGTTCTACGGCGACGGCTACAACCCCGACCCGCTCTCGCTCGGCACCTACGCCGGCACCAAGACCGCCTCGGCCATTCGTCCCAACATCATCATAGGCGGCTGCGGAGTGCCCTGCGTGGCGCCGTCGCTTGCCCGTGTGCAGACCACACATAACGAGGCGCGTGTCAACTGGCTTGGCTCCGGCTCGGCCTACGAACTATGCTATAAGGCCTCCACAGCCTCCGACTGGTCGACGCCCGTCACCGTGAACGACACCACCTACCTCATCACCGGCCTAAGCGAAGCCACGGCCTACGACTACCGCGTGCGGCAGGCCTGCGCCGGCGGCGCCTACTCCAACTGGGAGGAGGGAGAGTTCACCACCGGTTACGAACCCTGCGCACAACCCTCGAACGTGCGGCAGTTCGGCTCCACCCGCTCCTCGATCACCGTCACCTGGGACCGCGGCGGCCGCGAAGTGGCATGGGTGGTCAGCCTCTCCAACAACGCCTACACGGCAATCGACACCTCGTTTGCCCTGATGTATACCTTCGAAGGACTCGCCTCCTCAACCACCTACAACGCACGCGTCAAGCCCCTCTGCCTGCACGGGCGCGACACCGTTGACGGCGACTGGACCGAGACCGTGCCCGTCAACACCTCATCGTGCAAACCCGTCACCAACCTGCGCCTTGCCGCCACCGACGCCACCAGCGTCACCATCCGCTTTACCGCCGGCAGCAACAACACCGGCCGCTGGGAGGTCGACTACGGCCCGCGCGGCCACAGCGCAGGCTCCGGAACCGTGGTTGCCGTCACCGACAATGAGGCCCTGATTCCCGACCTCACCGAAGGCGCCGAGCTCGACATCTACGTGCGTGCCATCTGCGCCGAGGACTATGTAAGTACCTGGTCGGAGCCGCTCGCGGTAACCGTAGGCTCGCTCTCGGCAGTGGCCGCCGAAGGCTCAGCCGCCCTGAGCCTATACCCCAACCCAGCGCAAGGCAGCACCACCGTGTCGGTGCAGGGAGCCGCCGAAGACCTCACGCTCACCCTGCACGACATCAACGGCCGTACCCTCGCCACCTACCAGCTGCCCTGTGCCGCAGGCTGCGAGCAGCAGCTGACGCTCGACAACCTCGCCCCCGGCACCTACTTCGTACGCCTCAAAGGCTCCACCACCACCCAAACACGAAAACTAATCATCCAATAATCCTAGGGTTGACTAGTAGTTCTAGTAGCACTATAAGCTCTAGTGGCACTAGAAATACCAGCCCCCGCGCCAGCCACTTAAAACTAATAACTTAGAACTAACAACTTATACCTCCCATGAAATGCTCCATTCCTAAAGGCACCCGCGACTTCCTCCCCTCCGAGATGGCACGTCGCAACTACATCTTCGACACCATCCGCGATGTCTTCAAGGCCTTCGCCTTCGAGCCCATCGAGACCCCCTCGCTCGAGAACCTCTCCACCCTTATGGGCAAGTACGGCGAAGAGGGCGACAAGCTCCTCTTCAAGGTACTCAACTCGGGCGACTTTATGAAGGATGTCGACTTCAGCGCCGACTACCGCCATGTGGCGCCACAGATATGCGAACGCGGTCTGCGCTACGACCTCACCGTGCCCTTTGCACGCTTCGTGGTGCAGCACCGCGACCAGATAGTCTTCCCCTTCCGCCGCTACCAGCTGCAGCCCGTCTGGCGCGCCGACAGGCCGCAGAAGGGGCGCTACCGCGAGTTCTACCCGTGCGACGCCGACATGATAGGCAGCGACTCGCTGATGGGTGAGCTCGAGCTGGTACAGATGATCGACGAGGTGTTCCACCGCCTCGGCATCAACGTAACCGTCAAGATCAACAACCGCAAGATTTTGGCCGGCATAGCCGACATCATAGGAGCCCCCGAGCGGCTGACCGACATCACTGTAGCTATCGACAAGCTTGACAAGATAGGGCTCGAGGCGGTGCGCGAGGAGCTGAGGGAACGCGGTCTGAGCGAGGCGCAAGTCTCGGCTCTCGACCCCGTGTTTGCCCTTGACGGCGATGCCAAGCAGAAACTGGAGAGTTTGCGGAGCCTGTTTGCCGACAGTGCTACAGGCCTGCTCGGCGTCGACGAGTGCTCAACCCTCTTTGATATGATCACCGCTGCACAGCCGCGCTGCACCGTCGAGCTCGACCTCACCCTTGCCCGCGGCCTCAACTACTACACCGGAGCCATCTTCGAGGTGAAGGCCAACGACGTGGCCATGGGCAGCATCTGCGGCGGCGGCCGCTACGACAACCTCACCGGCATCTTCGGCCTCCCGGGCGTCAGCGGCGTCGGTATCTCCTTCGGTGCCGACCGCATCTACGATGTGCTGACCGAGCTCGACCGTTTCCCTGCCACGCTCGAACAAAGCGCGAGAGTGCTATTTATCAACTTCGGCACTACCGAACAAGCCTACTGTATACGCTGGGCCACCGAGTTGCGCCGACGCGGCATCCCCACGCTCATCTACCCCGAGGCCGCCAAGCCGAAGAAACAGATGGAGTATGCCAACCGCCGCGGAGTGGCCTACGTCGTCTTTGTTGGCGACCAAGAGCTTGCCGACGGCACCCTGACCCTTAAAGACATGGCCACCGGCCAGCAGCTCACCCTCCCCGCCCAAGAGGCTATCGACCGCCTATCGTGAAACCATAAACCCTTTTATGGATAGTGAATCGCATCGCTGAATCATTATCCAATGTATTCACAAGTGCTAAGCTTTATTTCATAATGCAAATATACTAAATTATGTGGGTGTAATCAGCAAAAAAATATAATATTTTGCTGATTACATCCATAGAATATCGTGTTTTTTGAGTTTTAAGCTCCCACACCACAACCTGCAATGTAAAAACATCCGGCTGTTATTGACGTTGGCCTTCTCGTCGATGAGGTTGTTCTTATATTTACAACTTATTTTATAATAAATTAATTTTGTAGTGATTATAGCTGTAAAGATAGTGATGCTAGTTATTGATGTTTATTAGATGTTCATTTTAGTGTTTTGGGTGTTCTATTTTGTTATTTTGCTGATGCTTTTCTTGATGCTATCACAAAAAATATCTTCACACAAACCACTAATAACAAACAGGTTGCATTATATTTTTAATTTATTTTCATTTTTATTCACAAAAAAGTTGTATTTTTGCACAATCTCATCAACCAGGTTGTTGAAGGAGTTACGGAGTCGTCAATCAGTTGGCGACTCTTGCTTTTTCATTTCATCCATTATCTTTGTAACTAGTTCTGCCAAGGTATATTCATTATCTTGGCGAGCTTTCCATTCGTTGTATTCAGCCTCTTTCTTCTTTATGGCATGGGCATAATCACCATAAAAAGCTGTCCACAGTAATGTGTATCCAATACGTACTTCAAGAATAACATAATAGTTATCTCCATTATCAGTCTCAAGCCAAATGCAAATGCGGTGCTTCCGGCCACAGTTACTGCGTATTTGTTCCCAAAAACGAAGGCCAAGGATTTGTGTTTCAGTAATTGTAGGACGCGCCCAAGGAATTCGTTCGCAGCGGCGAAGGTCAGGTATCCGTTCGGTTTCAACATCTCCTTTGTGTGTCATATGATAAAACGTGTATGCTCTATCTTGCACTGAAGGGTGATACTTCAATCGCAACTCGAAATCACCTAATCGAACTTTATGGGCGATAAAATCATTGTAGAACACGCCATACACAACATCAATATATGCCGCATAATTACCGCCATAGTCATTTAAGCAAATAATTGGAGGCAACCTATCAATTGGCACCGACATGGCCATAACCTCCTTTCCATATGAAGATGTTTACTTTGTCCTCTTTATAGAGAGTAGAGCGTATAAGAGAGTACCCTGACTTTTGCATTAGGCGTTCAATAATTTGAATTTTCGCTTTATTGTCATCGAGACCTCGATTGCGATAGCAAACAGCCCCAATCATGAAATCGGCAAGTTCAATCAATTCAACCTCGTGAGAACGTACTTGCTGTATACGCTTTATCATGTGCTTGTCATAATCATATACATTGTTACAGAGATATTCCTTTAATTTTTCTACTTTATCAACACCTTGCGTGTCCTTGATGTCAATATATATATTATAAAATTCTTGTGGCGTTAGAATTGTTTTGAGCATGTCAAAATACATTTTATAATAGAACTCGTCATGTGTTTGTCTATATTCTGCGTGACGCAGATTTTGTTTGTTTTGTACAACCAATGCCCTGAAGTGTATGTCTGACATATCGAAAAAATAGTCCAGCACATCAATATAATATGACAACTTTGAATTTGAGACGGCATTCCATTTAAGTTCACATGTTGGCTTTAGACCATTGCGGACTTTTATTTCTCGCAAACGAGTAAAAATTTCATCTTTCTTTTCAATGGGACACCATACGCATCCCAATACCATTACATTACTATTGTCGTGTTCAAGATGACAACTCTCGTCACAATATATGTTATAAGTTCTACCCATAGCAGCATATATTTCATTGTTTTTTTGTTGGAAACTTTTTGCAAAAGTACATTTTTTCTATGACTTGGTGAAATTTATTTCGATATTCTAAAATTTTTTCGTACTTTTGCAATCGATTTCAAAGGGAATCAACCGAAGCGTTATATCTTCGTCTTGTTAGTGGAAACTTGAGAACCTTCCTATGGAATACAAGACTTGGTGTAATGGTTCGCGTGTATAGCGTGGACTTTATTCCATTTCAAATTCCAAGGTATTCTCAAGACCTCCACTAAAAGAAGTGGTATACGGGACCACGCTTCATTGTGAAATATTGATCAGCTCAAATTGGTGCCGTACGAGCAATAAAAGTTGCGCCCGATGACGTACTAGGGTAAATAAAAATGGAAGAAAGAAACAACACTAATGGTAATTCTGAAAAGCCAAGAGAATTTAGCAGTATCATTAAGGGCATATTTATATTTTTCATGGTAACGTCCGGTATTAACTGCATAACGAAATTAGCCACCAGCCTAATGGTCGGGGACGCATCGTTGGGTATCATTATGTTTATCTGTGAATTGGCCAATATCTGCTTCCTCTATGTTATTCTACAAAAGAAAAGTTGGGGACTTATTGCACTTTTTGGAATGCTGCTCTTTCAAATACCACTCAATATTTTTCTAAATTGCCCTGATATGGACACAATATACATATCTACTTTCTTGCGAATTGTAGTGTTTTCTATCATACTTCTCATTCCAAAGAATGGCATTACTGGCTGGGCGATTTTGTTCGGGAAAGATAAAAATTTATGAAATTTATTGGTGGAGAATTACCTTATGCTTATGAAAGAAAAATACAAATCAAACATTAATATTATGTTCAAGATTTTATCAATATTACTGATTACAGTTGGAATGGTATCTTGTTCCAACCAAATAAAGAAGGAGGAAGTGCAAGATTCTCAATTTGCAAATCAGCAAGATCATCTTGTTAAATATGATAACTTTGGTGTATCATTTAACTACCCGGACGACTATATGCTTGAAGAGCAGGTCATAGAAGAGGGTCATTATTTTAAAGTGTATCTCAATAAGGAAAAAGAAACAACATTCCAAAGTGTCCAAATAGAGTGGAAAAATAACCCTCAAACGTATGACCCTATAGCCGGGAGAAATGGAATAAAAAATGGAATGAAAGAAGCATTAATGAGTAACTATGGGGGAAGTGCAAATGTTCTAAAAGAATACGAAACAATTCTCGGCGAAGAAAAAGTCTATTGGGCAGATTATGTAATGGATCAATTTGGAGAACACATTTTCTTAAAATCAGGCATAACGAGAATCGACGATTATGTTTTTGTTATACAAAAAATATCTAACATAGATATTGACAATGAAGAAGCTAATGAGATATTCGCTTCCATTCGTCTGACGAATAAATAACTTCGAATGGGAAATGGGATTGACCCTTGTGCCACCATTACAATCCAGCAACGATTACGGCGACGTAAACAAAGCCGCCAACGTCAACAGCAAAAAGAAAAGCGAGGCTCAATAGTCTCGCTTTTCTGCTTTTAGTGTAATGCATCTCTCTCAGGTTCTTGTACAGTTTGGCATTGCACCCGGTGGCGAAAAATTCTCTTCGACCGTGATTATTAATTTGCGTTTCTTTCCAATGAGTCCCATAGGAAATTCACTAGAGTTATACTACTGCCAATCGCTAACTTTGCATGCCTTTCTTGTAATCCTTTGTAGGATGCACTCTTCCCATGTCCACTCCCATATGAATTACGTAAGGTGGCTATATTAGTTGCAATGGCTCTCAAATTTCCTAGGAGAGCTTTCATCGATTTGGCTTCCGGAATATCTTCTGGAATATCATTCGGCGTAATCTTCAGTTTTTTTACTGTAGTGTCTACAAGTTTTGTAATATCCCAGTTTTTGTCGTATTCCTCATCGAATCGTTCTAAGATTGTTTTGCAACAACTTTCAATTAATTCTTTAGCCTTTCCAATAGCCTCTGTTGGATTGTCAGTCTGCATCTGCAACATTAAATCCAACTGTTTCGCAATATGTTCGCTAGAAAATGCTTCTTTAAGGTTATCAGTAGGTATTTGTATTCCATTTAATAATGGACGAACCCTATCAATAATTCGTTTGCAATTATCGTGTTGGATTTGATATTCTCTTTGTTCTCGAGGATATACATTCAACTCATAATAATCAAATAAGTCAGTCAAGAGTTTTGCTGAATCAGAAGCATTGGCATCGTGCAGAAACCTTGTTAACGACTGGCCCTTGGACAATCCATATTTTTCACATAACGCAACACCAACGCTATCCATAGTGAAGGCATTGAAATCGGCAGTAGAAAAATCTAACACATAGCCACCCCGGTTGAACAACTTTAGAAATGCTCCCTTCTCGATATTTGTTAAATAGTCCATACTTAAATAGAAGCTGGGTAGCCCTCTCGGGCTGCCCAGCTTGGGGTGGAGAATATTACATCTCCGAGAGTTTCTTGTAGCCCTCGTAGCGCAGTTTGGCATTGCGCTCGGTGGCGACGAAGAGTTCTTCGGCCTCCTGGGGGCACCCCGAAGGGGAACCGAACACCTTATTATCAAAATTAAATGCAGTGAGGAAGGTCTTTTCTCTACCTTCTCCCCAGGAGCATTCTTCGGCGCCGCAGTGAGGGTGGGCAAACTGCGCGTAGGAACCAGAAAAAGCTTTCCGCTTTCTATCCTCGACATGCGGGGTGCACCGACGGCTGTGCCGACGGTTTAGTCCCGCATCGGCGACAGCAGAGGACGGCCCTAACGGGTATCCTTTCTTTTGCCATTCATTATAAATCAATATTCCCATTCCTATTTGATAACGCCATTTTTATAAATCCAATGTTCCGCTTTTATAACGCCATTTTTCAATACCAGATCATAAATCCTTGTTAATAACGCCATTTTTGATTAAATATTGCCCGTGGGGCTTCATTATTTTACGGTGAATGGGGCTGTTTGCACACAATATATTTTGATTCTTTACGTTATGATAATATGATAATTAGAAAGATGATAGTCTGCATAATAATTGACAAGTATGGTATTGCTAAACTTTTTTGACAGAATAGTAAAAGATTATTCAGATATTATAGCTGCATTTTCAATTCCTATGGTAATTGCAATACTTGCATTTGCACTACCATTGTTGCTTCAAACAGCAGCAAGAGTGGATGATAAATATGATTCCACTCTTCTTATCAAAGTATTCAGAAGAGACTTGATTTGCAAATGGTTTCTCATTAGCTTATTGGCCTCATTAATATCTTGCTTATTTTGGATTTTACAATTGCCCAGATGTGTTGATTGGGGTGATTTGATAAATATTGTGATTGATAATTCATCATTGATTCTACTAGTGTTATCTACAATTGTACTTGTTGTTTTTTCTGTTCTTTCAGTGTGGCTTACCTATGTGTATTATCTGCCAGAGAAATTACTTGCAAGATTAGAGAAACAATATAATACAGCAAAAAATGAGCAAGATAAACAAACATTCTTTTATGCAATATCTTCTATACTTTTATTTTCTATAAAAAAGAAGGTGAACCATTGGCACGAGAACTACAAGAATTCTATGCGCATGAGTTTATCAACTATAGGTCAAACAGATCAAATACGGTCAAAGAATACCCTGACTATTTTTATGACATAATGTTTGATGCAAATGAATGTTTATGCCAACGTGAAAGAAAAAGTATTTCTTGGTATAATGGTTCCTTTTACGATTACTTTATTGACGAGTATCAACAAACAACCATAAGTGAGAAAACTTATACATTCATTTGGAAATGTATCAGGCAGTCTCTTTTCTATGAAAAGGATGAATTCGTTTTCTCTTACTGGCGTAAAGCCTATCAATATTTTTCTCTGTGGCTTAATTCAATATACCCTGAGTATGATAAAGATTTCAAAATAATCAATCAGCAAACAATAGATAAAAGAGAGGAGGAGAGGTATAGATTCCTTGAATTTCACTATGCATTGGGGGGATTATTAATGAAGGAAAAGAAATACAATCTCCTTCAGCAACTCATGACGTGGACAAATCAAACGCCCCCCCCAATACGTCCTTTTACCAGAAACGATGTCTGAAGTTATTACAATGTTTATGAGTATTTCGTCTCCAGACAAGGATTTTCTTCCAGTGTATTTTGAGCAGCGATACCCATTCCCAGATACACATGGAGTTTATGCGGAAGATATTATAAAAATGTGGATTAAGCGATATCTTGCAATCCTGTTTTTGCGCCAATACAAACTAAATAAATATTACATCTATTCTAATCCACTGGAAATGCCAAAACCGCCACTCAAGTTAGCAGAAAAAAGAAGGTGGAATGATGAACTTGATATATTAAAAAGATACGTTCAAGATTATTTAAATGACAATAATGAGCCTCTACGAATAATTGGTTTAGAAGACCTCATATCTGAAGAATGGTATAGTAAGAATAATAAGACCGCCCCAATAGATTTAATTAATGGATTTAAACATGAGATAGAAGAGGATACGGAAAGAACAAAGCAAAATCAACCAATAGATTTAGAAAAAAAGAATGCTCTATTTAAGTGTATAAAAGAGACATTGTTGAATGCATATGATGAAACAAGTGCTTTTTTACGAAGGGGCAAGTCCTCTGCCAAAATGAAGTTGAGATTTATAGGGAAACATGGAATTTTGGACAAGGCTGCGTTTGCTGCTGATTCCGAGGTGTCGTACATTAATGAAGATACGATTATTCCAGATACACTAGCCCAGGAATTCAAAGTGAACATGATGAATATCTTCTTGTTAATGGATAGAACTCAATATTCAATAAAAGAAATAAAACTTTTTGAGGCAGTAAAACACTTATCATTAACAGAAGGTGAATTTGTAATACTAAACATTGGCCTTAATCTTGAATACTATCGAGATTACATCAAAGTCGATGGTTTGCATCAAGATGCAGAGAAATGGTATTATAATAAAATAGAAATAATAGAGGCTCCTTTCAATCCGAATTTGTCTCATTCAATTATTATTATTCGAAAGGAAGACTTGCCTTTTATTACATATCAAGAATTAGATAAAACCATAATAGAAAAATATTCATTAGAAGAGTTAGACAACGACAAAAAAATATATGCGAGTATTATTGACTTAAATACTTCGAGTTTGGCCGAGGAGATTCAAAAAGAAACCAATATTGACGAAGTAAAAGAAAAAGTTTTAGTATGTGTAGATATTAATGTTGGAATAGGTTGCAATGAAACAGCACGGTGTCTGCATTTAAAAGTATTTTCGCAATTTGATGATAAAGGCACTCCCAATACAATTGACCAGATTAAAAAACTATGGGACACCTCCTCCAATAAATAAGCTAAAGGCATCGCGTCATTGCGGTGCCTTTTATTTCTGCCAAGGCGAAACAATTGGTAAAACTATTTTTTGAGGCGGTGAATTAGTTTAATTAACGGGAAGAGGATGAGACCGAGGAGGAAAGAGATTAGGATGGGGTTGATGAGGGATTTGGGGGTGATGGGTTGGATGGGCGAAATGGGAGATGCTGTTGTTGTTTCTTTGGTGGTGCTGGCGGTTTCGGATTGGGTGAGGTGGTGGGAGTGGTCGGCGGTGCGGGCGCGAGAGGTTATCTTCTCGCGGTCGCGGTTGGTGGTGAGTCGTGTGGTGTCGCCGGTCTCGTTGGTTTGGATGAGGATGGTGGTGGTTTCACGAATGGTGTCGTGGACGGTGAGGGTGACGGTCTGGCGGAGGGTGTCAGTCGCGGCAATCGTGCTGGTCTGTTGCGTCACGGTCTTGCTGCTTCTGCAACTCACTAATGACAGGGCAAGTGTCGC
>JAGCUZ010000029.1 GCA_017962615.1 Bacteroidales bacterium
GTCGTGGTGTATCACCCAGCGGCGCCAGTCGGAGTCGCTGGTGGTGTCGCCGATGGCTATGGTGTCGCGGAAACAGATGTCGTTGCGCTCAAACTCGAAGCCCGGGTGTGCCGGAGGCGCTATAGCCCTCACGGGCACCATCTTCTTGTTCCAGCAGGAGGTGTCGTAGGCCGAGGTGCGTACCACCACGCAGTAGTTGCCGGCTGCGGGGAACTGGTGTGTGGCTTTGCCGCCGCGTATAACCTCTGCGGGATTGCCCGTGGTGTCGGGGTCGTTGTAGAACTCCCACACGGTGAGCGAGGTGTCGACGTTGTCGTTGGCAGTCTCGATGATGGGGGCCTGGCTGCGGTCTATGAGTGTCACCTCGCTGGTGCAGGTCAGTATAGTGTCGAGGGTCAGCTTGGGTTTCTTGTTCATCACGTCGGTGAACAGCTGCGACTTGATGGGCTTGGTGGGGTCCATGTACGAGGTCATCTCGCACATGAACGACTGCTGCGCCACGGTGTCGCCGCTGGCGGTGGTGAGGTGCGACACGCTCACGTACAGTACCGAGTCGGTCTGGCCGGGGATGGCTATGTAGTTGGAGGGGTCGGTCGATGCCGAGCCGGTAAGGAATCCCGTGCGGCTCTTGTACCACTGGTAAGCCCTCAGGCCCGCGGGGGCCTTGATGGTTGCCACGTCCTCGGTCTCACCGGCCGCGCAGCCGTTGGCCTCCAGTTTCATGGGCTGGCAGTCGCCGGCAATGTAGCAGTAGCCGTAGTGGCCCGAAGCGCTGCAGTCGCCAATCATAATCTCTATACGCACGTTCTGGTACAGGTAGTTGTACAGGTTGATAGCCACCTTGTTCCAGTCGCGGTAGAAGACCGAGCTGTAGCCCGAGCCTATTGAGTGCCATCCGTCCTGACCTATCACCACGGTGCCGCCCGTCTGGCTCGACGGGGTGCTCGACACCACGTAGCACAGCGTGTCGCTGATAGGCACATAGGTGGTGCCCTGCTGCTTGGTGACGCGGATAATGAACTCAGGGTCGCTGCTTACGCCGTGGCCAGGGGCCTGCACCACGATGGCGTAGTTGATGAACACCAAGGCGTTTTCGGGTGTGACGTTGAGGGTGTAATACAATGCCTCAGCCTCGGCGCTGATGCGGCACTGACCCACGCGGATGGACTTCACGAAGCCCGGCGGACAGTACGGCAGGCCGTAGTTGGTGCAGGGATCGTAGCCCAGCTGCGTGCCCGAGCCGGGGCCGTCGCTGATGCTCATAATGCGGAAACGCGTGCCGTTGTCGATGGTCGAGCCGCAGTAGCTGGTGCTCTGCGACGATGTCTGCGAAGCAAGCTGCGTGTTGGGAATAACGTTGCCCGACAGGTTAAGACCCACGGTGCCCGTGTTGCAGTTGCTCTGACGGCTGGGCTTGGTACCCGTCTGACCCGAATAGGCCGGATACAGCATAAAATTCAGGGGGTTCTTCAGTCCCGAACAGGCGGCGCCGCCCTGCGCCTTGACGTCGACGTTGCATATCAACGCGAAAAACAGCAATAAACAAAAAATCCGTTTCATAATAAATAATATAATATTAATATAACAAATTGATTTTCGCATACATTCTTGCGTGTGTGCAGTATTTGTCTCTTTGTTATATATGACGCAAAATTAACACTTTTTGCCACAAAAAACAAGAAAAAAATTTAAACTTTTTTCTTTTGTCTTCATTCTAAGCGTGTTACAACTGTTAAAAAATGCATTTTCCTCCAAACACCCATTCTCGAAATGTTAAAATTGTTCAGAATTCGCCCCAAACAAAAACGTGCCAGCGGCACGTGCTCTCAATAACCCCTGACAAGCGAAGCGCAGTCTGGGGATAATCAGATATAGTACACATGCGTTTCGGAGAAACGCGTCCTCGTTACAGCAGTCATGTTTTGATTGTGACAGCTTGGTTATTAGGTGGTTGGTTAGTGCATCACCACACGCTGAAGGGTGACATATGTAGTAGTTGCCTCGGACGATATCAGGCTTGGTTCGAGGGCGCGTGCCCCCGGCACGCAGGTAGAGGATGGCATCACCGCACCCCACACTGCGCTGCGCTTGTGCGGGGTTATTGAGGACGCGTGCATCCTGCACGCTAGATAATGCTTTCTGACCTTAGGTGCGACGATATGCCTTGGCGGCATTGACGCTACCGCTTAGCCTTTCGTCGTTTTGGCGGCTTGGAAGACTTTGCCTTCGATACGGCGGCTTTTGCAGCCTTGGTTGAGGCGGGGGACGATGCTGTGGCGTTAGTAGCAACAGGCTCTTCCACAGGTTCTTCGGCATTGTTGCCGATGGCTATATAGCTGCTGCGCGAGCAGTGGCCATCGCGATTCTCGACGAAGCCGTACGCATGCAGCTCATCCTCGGCCCAACCGTCGGGCAGCAAGGCCGTTACGCGGCGGGCGCGACGCTCGGCGGTGGCAAGCAGCAGCCCAAGGCCCTCGGTGGCGTTGTACACAAAGACGTGCACCTTGTCGTCGTTGCGGGCTCCTGCCTGCTCCATGCGGTCGTAAGTCACTGTAAGAACGCCCTCTGCATCCACCACGGCACCCGTGAAGCCCACCGGCGCCGCCGTGCCCTCGCTCAGCCGCAGGTCGCTGTAGGACGGCATCCCCGACGCGCTCCAGTTCAGACGCACAAAGGCGTTGCACTCAGTCATTTGCCACTCGGCGGCACGCTGCCGCAGCCCTATGCGCACCGCCTCGCCCATGCGGCCGCCGAGCCGCACCATGTCGGTGA
>JAGCUZ010000030.1 GCA_017962615.1 Bacteroidales bacterium
GAACTTGTCGAGGATGCTGAGCGAGGTGTCTTCGACGATGTAGAAATAGCTGTTGTAGCAGTCGCGCGGCACGAAATATCCGTCCTCGCGGTCCCATTTGGCGTGTTTCACGCCCACGTTCTCGGCGGGAATCATCTCGCAGTTGAACATAACCTCTTTGGTGCGGTACTCTTTGTTCTTCTTCTCGACAAGGCCGAGCACACCTTGCACGAACTCGCGGTACGAGGGGTTGTCGTTGATGGTGATGCCCATGAACTCGGCAGCCTCCACCAGGCCGTTGACGCCGATGGTGAGGTACTGGCGCGATATGTTGATATAGCCTGCGTCGAAAAGCGGCAGCATGCCGTGCGAGGCCAGCTCCTTGAGGTTCTCGTTGTAGGCCAACTGCACCTTGTGGCACAGGTCGATGATATCGGTAAGGTAGGCCTTGTAGTCCATGCCGTTGTTGACGGCATACTGTATGCAGCGGTTGAGGTTGATGGTGAGCACGCTCTTGGAGCCCGTCGACACGCCACCGGCACCCAGCGTGTAGCTGAAGCCGTTGTCGGTAATCTCGTTGCGCAGACGGCAGCAGCTCGACAGCGAATCGGCATTGTCGCTCAGGTAGGTGAAGAACGAGTGGCCTTCGGCGTACATCTCGGCCGTGAACGACGCCATTTCGGGGTCGGCAAAGGTGCCGTCGGGTTTGTACAGCAACGCCATCGTCTCGACGGGGAAGGTGAGCACCGTCTTGGTGCGCTCTTCGTTGAACCAGCGCATGAAACGCTTCTGCAGCCAGCAAAGGCTGTCCCAGTTGGGCTCCGAGCCGTCGGGGAAGCGGAACTCGCCGAAGAGGCTCTCGAAATAGGGCTTGTCGTAATAGGCTATGTTCCAGAACACGGCCTGATAGTTGCGGGCGCCGGTGGGCTGGTTGAGCGAGTAGACGATTTGCTCGAAGCAGTCGGTCACCACCTTGTCGATGGTGCGCTGGCGCAGGCTGAGGTCGACCACCTTGTCGGCCTCCTTGTAGTAGTCGGGACCGTAGTCCTTGGCGATGAAGTGGTCGAGGTACATCAGGAACTCGGGCGTGGCGCAGGCGCCGCTCAGCATCGACGACACCATGAATACCATGTTGATGAATCCGCCGCAGAAGCTCTTCAGATTGGTGGGGGCTGTGGAGTTGCCGCCTATCGACGTGGTGCCGCCCAACAGCCAGGGATACATGGTAATGCTTGCGCAGTAGTTGGCGAGGCTCGTCTCGTCGTTCTTATAGATGAAATGGTGCGTAAGCAGGTCGAGGTACTTGTCGGCCAGCTCCTTGCCGTACATGGCTTTTATCCTGTCGGTGAGCAGGCGACGGTTGAGGCGTATGAAGCCGCTCTTGGGCAGCTCGCCGATAAGCGTGGCGATGTTCTTGTGCTCCACGTTGGCGTTGGCGTCGTACTTGGAGCTGGTGGCGGCGTTGGCGGTGTCGCAGTACTCCGACAGGAAGCGCAGCTTCTCCATGGTCTCGCGGTCCTCGGTGTGACGCTGGCGGTAGAGCATGAAGTTCTTGGCAACGGCATAGTAGCCCTCCTTCATCAGCGCCACCTCCACCTGGTTCTGAATCTCCTCGACGGTGATGCCGTCATGGATGTCCAAGTGCGACAATATCTTCGACAAAGCGCTCAGGTCGATGGGTGCATTGATTGAGTTGAACGCCTTGATAATGGCATTCATAATCTTGTCGAGTGAAAAACGTTCGGATTTACCGTCACGTTTGGTGATGCTGAATTTGTTTGTCTCCATGTATTTGCGTTGCGTTTGTTGTTTTCTTGTCGTCTGTTGTATTCGTGGCAACGGCAGGGGCTGCCCCCTGTCATGCCACATCGTGGTGGTGCGCTCTCACGTGCATAACGGCCATAATCCGACGGTTATTATGCCCGCCTTTGACGCGAAAGCGGCATTCTTGCACTATGGCAGGTCTCCTGGCTTGTCTCGGCAGGCGCGCCTTCTCGGAGGGCTTCAGCCCCCTCCAATGGCATGCGGCGCCGGCCGTCTTTTGATAGACTTTACAGTTGCGCGACAGCTCGCGATTCTCACGCGATTCCCTATTGCACCGTCCTTCGCTGAACGGAAACCATAGCAATGTGTTTATTTCAAAGGTCTTGTATCATCCTCGCCTATCCGTCTTCGTGTTGCAAAGATACACCCATTCGGCGACTCATGCAAATAAAGTTCTCAACTCGCGCGTGTTGAAAACACGTCAAGCCCTTGTCAGTGCTCGCATTGGCGCATTTGGCACAAAAAAGACGAAGGCGGAACAGCGTTGCCGCGTTCCGCCCTCGTCAATGCGATGAGCATCTGTCCTGCAAGGACTTATGCACCGATCTTTGCGGTATAGGCTGCCGCATCCATCAGGTTGTCGATGTCGGCCATGTTGGCGGGTTTGATCTTGATGATCCAGCCGGCGCCGTAGGGGTCGTTGTTGATGGAGGAAGCATCCTCGAGCGAAGCGTTGAACTCAACCACCTCACCGTTGACGGGCATAAGGAGGTCGGCAACGGTCTTCACAGCCTCCACCGAGCCGAAAGCCTCGCCTTCAGCCACGGTCTCGCCTTCGGTGGTGACGTCGACAAACACTATGTCGCCCAGCTCGTGCTGTGCATAGTCGGTGATGCCTACATAAGCAAATTCGCCTTCAATTCTCACCCATTCATCATCCTGGGTGTACTTCAAATTCTGAGGGATGTTCATTGTTTGATTATTATTAAAATGTTATTATATATTTAGTCCATGATGGTGTTCCAGTTGTGCACATCCTCGTACTCGCCGAGCTGTATGGCGCGGAGACGCTCGTACAGCTTGGTGCTCCACGGACCCGGCTCCTTGCCGAAGTTGTAGCTCTTGCCCGTCTCGGGGTCGTCAAGGCGCTCAATGGGGCTGATAACGGCGGCAGTACCGCAGGCACCGGCCTCCTGGAAGTCAGCGAGCTCCTCGACGGCTATCGGGCGGCGCTCCACCTTCATACCCATATCCTCGGCAATCTGCATGAGGCTCTTGTTGGTAATCGAGGGCAGTATCGACGTGCTCTTGGGAGTGATATATGTGTTGTCCTTAATGCCGAAGAAGTTGGCCGCACCGGCCTCATCAACATACTTCTTCTCCTTGGCGTCGAGGTAGAACTCGCAGGCATACTGGCCGCCGTGGCAGGCCTCGACATGCGCGCGCAGCGACGCGGCGTAGTTGCCGCCCACCTTGTACACGCCCGTGCCCAGCGTGGCACTGCGGTCGTACTTGCGGGTAATCACATACGGGTTGGCCTTGAAACCGCCCTTGAAATAAGGTCCCACAGGGGTGACAAAGATAAGGAACAGATACTCGTCGGCAGGTTTCACACCCACGGTGATGCCCGTGCCGATCAGCAGCGGACGCAGATAGAGGCTGGCACCCGTGCCGTAAGGAGGAATGAAACGTTCGTTGAGCTTGATGACCTTCTTGCACATCTCCACAAACTTCTCGGTCGAGAGCTCGGGCATCATAATGCCGCGGCAGGTGCTCTGCATACGCTCGGCATTGGCTTCGGGACGGAAGATGCGGATTTTGCCATCCTTGCAGCGGTAGGCTTTCAGACCTTCGAAGGCCTCCTGGCCGTAGTGAAGGCTCGAAGCAGCCATGTGAATCTCGATGTGCTCGGAAGAGGACACTTCAATTTCACCCCACTGACCGTCGCGATAGTAGCAAC
>JAGCUZ010000006.1 GCA_017962615.1 Bacteroidales bacterium
GGTTGCCGGGAATATTCATGGCGCTGCCCTTGCTCCAACGCTCCGAGTGGCCCATCTTGCCGAGGACGCGGCCGTCGGGGCTGGTGATGCCCTCGATGGCCATGTAGGAGCCGTTCATGTTGTACTCTTCATCCATCGTCGGCTGACCGCTGAGGTCGCAATACTGCGTAGCCACTTGACCGTTCTTGAAGAGTCGGTCAATCCACTCCTGCGGAGCCACGAAACGGCCTTCGCCGTGCGAGATGGGTATGACGTAGGTGGCGCCCAGCTCGGCCTTGCGCAGCCACGGGCTGAGGTTGCTGGTGACGCGCGTGTAGGCCATCTTGCTCTGGTGTCGGCCTATGGTGTTGAAGGTCAGCGTCGGCGCATCGGCGGCCTGCGGACGTATCTCGCCGTAGGGTACGAGGCCGAGTTTCACCAAGGCTTGGAAGCCGTTGCAGATGCCGAGCATCAGGCCGTCGCGCTTGTTGAGCAGTTCCATCACTGCGTCGGCGATGCGCGGGTTGCGGAAGACGCTGGTGATGAACTTGGCTGAGCCTTCGGGCTCGTCGCCTGCGCTGAAGCCGCCCGGCAGCATCACTATCTGGCTGCCCTGAATGGCGCGGATATAGGCATCCACGCTCTCGCGTATCTGCTGGCCGTTCTGGTTGCGGAAGACGATAATCTCGCTCTCGGCACCGGCGCGGTTGAAGGCGCGGGCGCTGTCGTACTCGCAGTTGGTGCCGGGGAATGCCGGGATGAAGACGTGCGGCCTCGCTACCTTGTGCTTGCACTGGTACACACTCTTGAAATCAATCGGCTCGCTTGCCTCGAAGTTACTTGTGGGAGCATTGCTGCGGGTGGGGAAGACGCCTTCGAGGGTGCCCTGCCAGGCGGCGAGGGCTTCTTGGAGCGTTATCTCGGCATCGCCGCATTTTATTACAGGCTCGGCGGTCACTGTGCCTATCTCGGCACAGCGGAAGGGGAGACTGTCGGCATCGGCGGCCTTCAATAGAAGGTCGTTGCTCCCATTCGGTCGCGACGAGGCCTCAACAACTATCCAGCCGTAGTGCTTGGCGGTGAGGTCGGCGGTGGTGGTGAGCTCAACGCCGAGCTTGTTGCCGAAGGCCATCTTGCTGACGGCCTCGACGATGCCGCCGAAGCCGAGGGCGTAGGCGCTGCGTACCTGTCCGGCCTCGATGGCGCGGCGCAACGCAGCGTACTGGTTCAGCGCGTCCTCGTAGTCGGGCATGCCGAAATCTTTCTCTTTGACGTCGAGCAGCACGAGCTTGCTGCCTGCCTGCTTGAGCTCGGGGGTGACCACATGCTGCAGGTCGCTGATGCCCACGGCGAAGGAGCAGAGCGTTGGCGGTACGTCAATGTCGTTGAACGTGCCGCTCATGCTGTCCTTGCCGCCTATGGCGGGCAGCTTGAGCCCCATCTGGGCGTGATATGCGCCGAGGAGGGCAGTGAAAGGCTCGCCCCAGCGGTAGGGGTCGTTGCCGAGTTTCTTGAAATATTCCTGGAAAGTGAGGCGCACGCGACTGGCATCGCCACCTGCGGCGGCAATCTTGGCCACCGACGACAGCACAGCGTAGGCTGCGCCGTGGAAGGGGCTCCACGAGGTCTGGTAGGGGTCCATGCCGTAGGACATGATGGTGACGGTGTCGCACTTGCCGTCGAGCAGAGGCAGCTTGCCTATCATGCTCTGTGTGGGCGTGAGCTGATAGCGGCCGCCGTAGGGCATGACGACGCTGCCTGCGCCGATGGAGCTGTCGAACATCTCGACGAGGCCTTTCTGCGAGCAGACGTTGAGGTCGGCGAGGGTGCGCAGCCAGAGGGCTTTTATGCTAGTGGCACTAGTATTGCTATTAGCACTAGTATGGCCTGCAATAGAAGGTCGTTGCTCCCATTCGGTCGCGACGAGGCTGGGCATGCTGACGCTCACTGTCGTTTCCTGGTGGGCGCCGTTGGTGTCGATGAAGCGACGGCTGAGGTTGACTATCTCCTTGCCGCGCCAGCTGATGACCATGCGGGGCTCCTTGGTGACGGTGGCCACCACGGTGGCTTCGAGGTTTTCCTCGTCGGCATAGCGCAGCATGAGGTCGACATCCTTGGGGTCGACGACGACGGCCATACGCTCCTGGCTCTCGCTGATGGCCAGCTCGGTGCCGTCGAGGCCGGCGTATTTCTTTGGCACGCGGTCGAGGTTGATCTGCAGGCCGTCGGCCAGCTCGCCTATTGCCACGCTTACGCCGCCAGCGCCGAAGTCGTTGCATTTCTTTATTATAGAGGAGACCTCCTCGCGGCGGAAGAGGCGCTGAATCTTGCGCTCGGTGGGGGCGTTGCCCTTCTGCACCTCGGCGCCGCATGTGGTGAGGCTCTTCGAGGTGTGGCTCTTCGATGCACCCGTGGCACCGCCTATGCCGTCGCGGCCTGTGCGGCCTCCGAGGAGTATGATGACGTCTCCGGGGTCGGAGGTGAGGCGCTTCACGGCGCGGCGCGGGGCGGCGGCTATCACGGCGCCTATCTCGAGGCGTTTGGCCACGTAGTTGGGATGGTATATCTCGTTGACCAGGCCGGTGGCGAGGCCTATCTGGTTGCCGTAGCTGGAATAGCCGTGGGCGGCGGTGGTGACAATCTTGCGCTGGGGCAGCTTGCCGGGCAGGGTCTCGCCGAGGGGTTTGGTGGGGTCGGCGGCACCGGTGACGCGCATGGCCTGGTAGACGTAGGTGCGGCCGCTCAGCGGGTCGCGTATGCATCCGCCGAGGCAGGTGGCGGCTCCGCCGAAGGGCTCTATCTCGGTGGGGTGGTTGTGGGTCTCGTTCTTGAAGTTGATGAGCCACTCCTCGCGGTTGCCGTCGATGACGACGGGCACCACTATGGAGCAGGCGTTTATCTCGTCGCTGGGCTCCTGATCGTCGAGGATGCCGGCCTTCTTGAGGCGTTTGGCGGCGAGGGTGCCTATATCCATCAGGCACACGTATTTGTCGGTGCGACCGGCGTAATGCTCCTTGTGGTCGGCAAGGTATTGCTGGAATGCGCCTTCGATGAGGGGACGGTAGTAGCCGTCGTCGAACTTCACATCTTTCAGCTCGGTGGCAAAGGTGGTGTGGCGGCAGTGGTCGCTCCAGTAGGTGTCGAGCACGCGGATCTCGGTCATCGTGGGGTCGCGGTGCTCTTCGTCGTGGAAGTAGTGCTGAATGTGCTTGAAGTCGGCAAACGTCATTGCCAGGCCGAGGCTGTCGTATAGAGCCTTCAGCTGAGGCTCGGCCATATCCTTGAAGCCGTCGAAGGTTACGATGTCGGCGGGCTCGTCGAAGTGCTCCTCGAGGGTGGTGGGCTTGGGGCCGTCGGCCACGCGGCTGTCGACGGGGTTCACACAGTGGCGGATGATTTTCTCCCGAGTGTCGGCAGTCATAGCGGTTTTGCTGGCAATCACGTAGGTCGTGGCGCTTTTGATGATAGGCTCCTCGCTGTCGTTGAGCAGCTTGACGCATTGCTCGGCGCTGTCGGCGCGTTGGTCGAACTGCCCGGGCAGGTATTCCACCGAGAAGCAGAAGTCGCCGTCGTTGTGGGGGAAGTCCTCCTCGTAGATGTCGTCCACGGGGGGCTCGGCAAATACGGTCTGTTTGGCTTTCTGGTAGGTCTCGTCGCTGAGGTTGTCGATGTCGTAGCGTATGAGCACGCGCACCGAGTCGGCCTCGATGCCGAGGTATTGCTGCATCTCGTCGTGCAGTTCTTTTGCCTTGATGGCATAAGCGGGTTTCTTTTCAACGTATATTCGCCTGAGCATAAAAGTATGATTTTAGTTGTTAGTCTTAATATTCTTAGGTATGCCTATGTGTTCCTATGTGCTCATAGGTATTCTTTGGCTTTTCGGGGTATTTGTTGTACCATTCCACATGTTTGGCTGTCACGTCCTCGTACAGGTGCATCATGGCGGCCACGTCGGCCTCGAAGTTGCCTGTGGGTGTCATAACGCCTTTAAAGCCCATCTGTTTCTTGCTGTAGTCGATGTATGACATCACTATGGGTACGCCTGCCTTGGAGGCTATCTCGTAGAAGCCGCGCTTCCAGCGTTTCACCGCCTTGCGGGTTCCTTCGGGTGTCACCACGAGGGTGAAGTCGGACTCTTTCTCGAACATTGTCACGCATTGTTCCACCAAGCCGTTGCGGGGGTTGCCGCGGTCTACGGCCACCACGCCGAAGTGGGTGAGTATGGGTCGGGTGAACCAGTTGAAGAACTCTTTCTTAACGAAGATGCGGCAGTTAACCTTGAGCTTCCAAAGGTAGGCGCCGCCAAGGAAGAAGTCGTCGATGGCGGTGTGCGGAGCCATGATTATGACGCATCTGTGCAGCGCCTGTTCCACGTCGGGCTGCGGAGGGACGAACTTCCATCCGCACAGGCGTGTTATCAGTATCCAAAGTTTCTTCAAGAAATTAAAAATTAAGAATTAAAAATTAAAATGCGTCAGCCACTTAGAACTTAAAACTTAAAACTAAAAACTCACAACTATATTCACATCCGTTTCATGGCGTCGCGGTAGTTCTTGGCTTCCTGCTTCTTGCCCTGCTTCTCGAGGCCGGTGGCTATGGCGTTGTACAGGCTGTAGTAGGCCAGCCGGTCGTCAATGCCTTTGCCGCGCTGTATGCGCAGGTAGAGCTCGGCGAGGTTGTTGTCCATCACGCCGTTGTTCAGCGCCCTAAGTATCTCGCCTTCGGCACCCGTCTGGTCGTTGCTCTGCAGGTATATCTGCGCCGCCAGCATGTAGGCCGACGTGTTCTTGAAGTTCAGCTCTTTGCAGCGTCTCAGCTTCTCGAGTGCGTCGCTGCTGCGTCCCTGCAGGAATGTGGCATAGGCCGACCAGTAGTTCATCATGTCGTCGTCAGGGTCAATCTTGGCGTAGCGGTCGCACATCTCTTGCACCTTGTCGAGCCTGCCGGTGTTGAGGTAGATGTTGGTGAGGGCGGCAATGGCCGTCTCATTGTTGGGGTTGACCTCCAACGCCTTGTTGTACAGGAATTCGGCGCTGTCGGCACGGCCTGCCTTGAGCATCTGCGCGGCCTGGTAGTCGCTCTTGTCCTGCCGCTTCAGCACTATGGCGATAGGCACACCGTCGACGGTTATCTGGTGCACCGTCTCCTTGGGCGGGAAACACTCCTTGTTGGTCAGCTGCTTGGGCGATATGCCGGTGAGTGGGAACACGGCGTAGTCCCAGTCGTAGTCGCCCCTTTGGCGCCACCGCACGAAGCGCTGGCGGAAGTTGGCGGTGTCGTTGCGCAGGAAGTACTTGGTCGAGTTCACGTGCCATGAGCCTATCAGTATCTTGCTCTCGTTCTGCATGTCCGAGGGCTCGGCGTGCTCCACCACCCATTCGGTGGCTTCGCGCATCGAGTGGTAGTAGTAGTCCATCTCGTATTTGCCGTAGGCGTTCTTGGTGCCGCCTGCCAGCTCGTTGAAGTATACGTATTCATACGGGTGGTTGCGCACCACGTGCAATGCCGGCGGCACCAGCAGCACGAAGGGCAGCAGGGTGGCGGCTATGGTAGCCCAGCGGCGCTTGAACCGCCTGTCGACGCAGCTCACCAGGGCGTCGAAGCCCAGCGCGGCCGTGGCCACCATGGGCGGGTAGGCAAACAGCGAGTGGCGCCAGCCACCGTACACGTTGGCCTTGGTGTAGGCTATCCACATCACGGGGAAGAGGAAGCAGAAGTAAAGCATCGCCGACTCCAGGCGCCTCTCCTTGCCGAAAGCCCCGAAGAAGGGGTACAGCAGCCAGCCCGCGAGCACGGCCAGCGGTATGGTGGTGAGGATGAACTTGGGCGTGTAGTACCACGGCAGGGCGTCGCTCCACGTCATCGCGCCGTCGTATATCTGCCTTATGCCTATGGCAAACTGCGACATGGCGTGGTACGAGTCGATGGTGTTCTTGATGGGTGCCTGCATGGCGTAGGGCCACAGCAGCAGTCCAGCGAAGAAGCCAACAACGCACACCGCCACGGCCCAGCCTATGGTCTTCAGCAGCCAGCCCTTCTCGACCGTGGCTGCACGCTTGGGTGCGGTGCTTTTGCCACTTTTGGCAGGGGCCGAGGTGGCAGCCTTGCCGTCGCCAATCCTCTTCACGAGCCACAGTAGCCCCCACAGGCCCATGTAGCCTATGATAATCAGGCCGCCCACACGTATGCTGATGGCGAAAGCCAGCGACAGCGCCAGCATCACCATGGTCGAAATCTTGGGCTTGGGAGCCTGGCGGAAGAACATCATGATGTAGTAGATAGCCATCACCGTAGCCGCCGCCAGCGGTATGTCTTTGGGGTTGTTGAACGAGTGGCCGAGGAACCTTGGCGACAGGAACAGCAGCAGCATGGCCATCACGCCTGCCCTCCATCCCGCCACGCGCCACGCTATCAGACCTGCAAACAGCACCGCCAGCCAGCCCAGCAGCGAGTTGGCAATATGGCGTGTGGTGGCTATGTCGTCAATGTGGAATGTGTCGTTGAACCACGCCATCACCACGTCGAACGAGCAGCCGTAGTATTTCAGGTTCTCGAAGGTCATGCAGGTGGTGTCTGCCTTGTGGCTGCGGTAGTAGTTGAGCACGTTCTCGCCCTGCGGTATCTGGAATCCGTCCTCGTCGCCGCTGTTGCCGGCGTCGAGGCTCATCAGCGGCATGGCGAAGAACAGTATGACGGCAATCGCCGCAAAGGCCCAGAACCAAAGGTTGCTCTTGTTAGCTTCGATAAACTTTTTCAAATCAATTAAAAATTAAGAATTAAACTCTCTATCGCATCTATTACGACTTAGAACTAAAAATGCGTCAGCCACTTAAAACTTAGAACTAATAACTTAAAACTTATAATCGTCTATTTGATAAACTTCAGGTCGTCCCAGGTGTCTTTCCTCTTGCCGCCGATAATCATGGTGGGCTCCTGCAGCTTGTTTTGCAGCGACGACTCGTAGCTCAGCATCTTCTCAACGTTGGTGTAGAGGTCCTTGAAGGTGATGTCGCCCTTGGTGCGCTTCAGTTCCTTGAGGATGAAGTAGGTGAGGAATCCGTGGTGCTGGTCGTTGTAGGCGTAGGCCGTCTTGTTGAAGTCGGCGGCGTTGAACACCACTATGTTGCCGCGGATACGCAGGCCGCGCATCTTCACGTTGTCCATCTTTATGTTGAACAGCGGCTCGCCCGAGCGCTGCACGCCGTTGAAGCTGGCGTCGAAGATGAAGGTCATCGAGTTGTAGCTCACGCGGTTGAAGTAGTAGCACAGCGAGTCGAGCGATATCGATTCGGCCAGCAGGTTCTTCAGGTCGCCCTTGCTCAGCGGGCGCTCCGAGTAGCACACCGGACCGCCCTTCTTCTTGTTCGAGAACTGGCTTATCTTCGAGGTGTTGAAGCCCGAAGGCAGCAGGTAGGGGTTGTAGGCGGCGTCGGTAAGGCCGTGGCCGGCGTAGTAGATAATGATGTTGGCCTCGCCCTTCACGGCCACCGTGATGTCCTTCAGCCAGTCCACACCCTCAACCAGTATGTCGCGCTTGGTGGCGTTGTGCAGCACCTTCACGTGGCGCTCCGGTATGCCCAGAGCCTTCACGCAGTAGCGCTGCAGTATGTTGCCGTCGTTCTCGGCAAAAGGCACGGGCGGCACCGGCGTGGGGTAGTCCTCGTCGGATATGATGAGCACGAAGGTCGAGCTGTTGCTGTTGGGCTCGCTGCTCGGGATGTTGTAGTCCACATATTCGTCGTTGATGAGCTTCTCGTTCATCTCCACGATGGTCTTGTCAAACGGGCTGTGCACCGTTATCACCACGCTGCTGCGGCGGTACTGCGACCCCACCTCGGGCAGGCATTTGGTGATAAACTCATAGTGGTTGTCGGTGTTGCGCAGCACGCTGATGTTGTTCTCGAGGAAGTTCTTCATGCTGTGGGCACGGATGTAGGCCAGCTGGGCGTTGTTGTTGATGCCCTCCTCCTCGTTGACCGATATGCGTATCACCTCGTTGTTGTAGGTCACGGGGCAGTACTTGAAGTCGCCAAACTCGCCGCCGTAGTCCAGGTGCGTAATGTTGGTGGCGTCGGTGGTGGAGTGGATCTGTATGGTCACCTCGCGGTCCTTGGCGAAGAGGTCCTTGCACTCGCTCTCAAGCAAAGTCTTCGTCAGGTTGCAGATGGCGCGGCACGAGTTCGACTCGTTGTAGTCGTACGACCCCATGGGGTAGTCGTCCTCCGTGCCCTCCAGGTGCTTGCAGTTGTAAGAAATCTCGTACACAAAGTTCACCTCGGGCTTGCCCTCCTCGGTGACGCCGGGGGCTATATAAGCCTTGATGGTCATGAACGACTCGTCGTACAGCTTCTCGTCGTTGGGCAGGTTCTGCAGCATGGCCTCGGCCTTCTTCTGCATGGTCTTCTGGCGGCTCTGGATGTCCTTGGTCAGGTGCTCCATGATGATGTCGCGGTACTCCGAGTTCACCGCCTTCTCCGACGTGGCCTTCTGTTGCGCCTGCGCCGTCGGAGCAACGGCAATCGTCATTGCGGCAACCACCGCCAAACATACGTTCTTAACACTTTTCAATGTAAATCTGCATTTTTTCATTGTGTGCGTATTTATTATATTATATTTTCTATATTACTGACAATCGTGCGATTGCGGAGCCCTGCAACACCCGTTGCCGCCCACTTTCGCGCTTGCTATTAAATTGCAAATATACGAAAAAATATCGTCACAGCCGAAAAAAACTTCTCGCCCTCTTTTTAGCCCCTTTTTCAACCCTCCGCCCCGCCGCCTCCGTCATCCGGAATTCCACCCCGTTTTTGTAAAATTTTTGGTGAAAATCCACCCCGTTTTTGATAAACACACACACCCAGCCAGAGGTCCGAATCCACACGTTTCGGCCTTGTTCCGCCAAAAATGCACATTTGATTCAATTTTGCTTGCAATAAATTATAAACCAATATGTTGTAAATATTTCGCAAAATACGCACAAACCCCGATTTTGGTATATAGAACGTAAATCGTAAGTATATAGTTGATAAGGAGTTGGTCGGACCAACTCCTTATGTACTCCTTATATACTTTATATCTACCCTTTATTAGGGTCGAAATCAATGCGAATTTTAGGGTGAAGAATGGTGCCTTTGTCACACATTCGGGTGAGACTTTTTGTGGCTTTTGATAAATATTTTTTGCCATTTTGAAATATTGTCGTAACTTTGCACCTGATTTCATAAGGAAATCAAGAAGCGTTAAACCTCAGCTTGTGAATGAAAACCTGAGAAATTTTCAAGTGCCACAAGAGAGTCTAATGGCTTTGCGCATGTAGCGTGGGCTGTTTGCTATTTCTCGGCACAAGGTGTTTTCTCAGGACCATCATTCAAGAAGTGGTATTCGGTGCCACGCTTTTTGGTATGATGATTAAACAAATATTAATGAAAGGATATATGATGAAACAGACTCTTATTCTCGGTATGGCATTGCTGCTTGCCGTTGCAGCTTTTGCTCAAAAAAATGTGACACAGTTCCTGGGAATTCCAGTTGACGGCACTAAATCTGCAATGATTCAAAAGCTGAAAGCCAAAGGATATACATATGATGCCTCCTCAGATTTATTGAGTGGTCAGTTTAACGGGAGAAGCGTGTATGTCAAGATAGCGACAAATAACAATAAAGTCTATCGTATCGTAGTGACAGACGCGAATACCTCTTCAGAAACTGATATAAGGATTCGCTTTAATACATTATGTGATCAGTTTTCGAAAAATGAGAAATATATGCCAGCGGACTTTTTGGGTGAATATAAAATAAGCGAAGACGCTGATATTTCTTATGAAATGTCTGTCAAAAACAAAAGGTATGAAGCCTCCTATTTTCAAGTATCAAAAGCCGATCAAGACACCTCGGGATTTACACAGTGGGCTGTTAACAGAATATTAGAAAAATATGGTGATGAAGGGTGGGAGAGTATGGATGACAAGGATCGTGAGACAGCACTATTAACTATGGCTGTACTTTTTATGGTTGAAAAAATACAACATAAGTCAGTGTGGTTTATGATTAGTAGGTTTTATGGGAAATATAGTATCGTTATCTATTATGACAACGAGTTGAACAAGGCACACGGCGAAGACTTGTGACGAAATCGAGACAACATGAAAAGGGGAACATTGCGTGGTTGCGTTGTTCCCCTTTTTTGATTGATGTGCCAGTTCGGAGAGCTGGGTCGGAACATAGAACCTGTTTTGATTTTAAGAACGGGGCTTTGTAAATATCTTTTTTGTCGGAAGAGTGTGAAAGTTCTCCCGATGTGGAATAACTTTCGTAAATTTGCAAAACCGTAAGCGGACGTGGGTCTGCTGTATAATCTTTAAAAACAGTATTATGAAGAAATCCGACTTGATTCTGATTGTGTGTGTCTGTGTAGTGCTGGCACCTTTTTTCATCCCGCCCACGGGCTTTTTCGATTGGTTCAACCGTGCCACCGAGGGCCATCCGTTCGTCATGGCCTTCTTCAAGTTTGCCATCCTCGCCACGTTGGGCGAGATGATAGCGTTGCGCATACGCAAGGGCAGCTATGTGGAGAAGGGCTTCGGCGTGCTGCCGCGTATGCTGGTGTGGGGCGTGCTGGGCATCTGCATCACCATGGCGATGATTATCTTCAAGACCGGCGTGCCGGTGTTTCTTGAGAGAATCAGCGGCTGCAACCCGGGCGCGCTCTCGGCCGTCTTCTTCAGCAGCAGCCTCACGTGGGGCAAGGTGGGCGTGGCCTTCGCCGTCAGCGTGCTGATGAACACCATCTTCGCTCCGGTGATGATGACGTTCCATAAATGCACCGACATACATATCTCCGACAACGGCGGGCGGCTGGCTTGCCTGCTGAAGCCGCTGCCGATGAAGGAAATCATGTCGAAGCGCATAGACTGGAGCGTGCAGTGGGGCTTCGTGTTCAAGAAGACGATACCGCTCTTCTGGTTCCCCGCCCATACCATCACCTTCATACTGCCGCCCAACCTGCAGGTGCTTTTCGCCGCACTGCTCGGCGTGGCGCTGGGACTGATACTTGCCCTTGCCGCAGGGAAGAAATAAATTAAAAATTAATAGGCTGACGCGCATAACTTATTAACGTATCAACCTATCAACTTATCAACATCTAACATATCAACGTATAACACTTCCACAATGATCTCATGAAGAATTTATTGCTTGTTGTAATGCTTGCGCTGGCGGGCAGCCTCTTTGCCCAGGACGACTGGTCGTTCAAGTGGTCGGGCATGGTAAGCCCGCAGATATGGGCCGACAGCCGTCAGGTGGTGTCGGGCCGCGAGGATATGATGGCGTTCTACCCCATGCCCATAAACCGCGACGCCAACGGCAAGGATGTCAACGCCGTGCCGTCGCTCAACATGCTGAGCATCACCGCCAGGATGGCACTGACGGTGACGGGGCCCGACGTGCTGGGTGCCAAGGTGCGCGGGTATATAGAGACCGACTTTACAGGCGCTAACAACGAGACCGTCAACATGCTGCGTTTGCGCCACGGCTACCTCGACCTGAAGTGGGAGCACAGCGAGCTGCTTGCCGGGCAGTTCTGGCATCCCATGGTGGTGCATGAGATAATGCCGGGCACGCGTCCGCTCAACATGGGCGCGCCGTTCCACCCTTACGGCCGCTACAACCAGCTGCGCTACACGGGCCGCCTGGGGAGGATGGAGCTGGTGGCCGTGGCCGACTTCCAGACCGACAACAAGAGCCAGGGCCCTCTGGGCAGCTCTACCGCATATCTGAAGCACAGCATGATACCCGAGTCGAACCTGCAGCTGCGCTACGCCGGCGAGCACTTCTTTGCCGGTGCGGCAGCCAACCTCTTGGCAACCAAGCCCTATGCCGGTGAGACGGGTCGCGAGTCGTACAACAGCCACATATCCTACAGCCTCTTCATGAAATACGACTTCAGCCAGTGGAGCCTGCGCTCGCAGTGCCTGATAAACAGCAATATCTACGAGGCCAGCTCGCTGGGCGGCTATGCCGTGGCCACCGACCCGCTCACGGGTCTCCATTCGTATACGCCCTATACCTTCACCACGGCGTGGGCCGACTTCGGTCGCACGGCGGGGCACTGGCGCCCGGGCCTCTTCCTTGGCTTTGGACAGAACAACGACTTCGGCGAGCGCTATGGCCTCGAGGTGTACGGGCGGGGAGTCAATATAGAGCGCCTGTACCGCCTGCAGCCGCGCTTGGCTTATGCCGCAGGCAACGGCTTGACCCTGTTCTTCGAGCTGGAGCACACGGCGGTGGACTTTGGCCGGCAGAATGCCTCCGACCCGCTGGCGCTGCAGTATGAGTCGGACAAGAGCTGTCATGTTGTAAACAACCGCATCGTGCTTGCCGCTGCCTATGTATTCTAACTACCACACCCACAGTAGCTACTGCGACGGCAAGGGCACCCTGCGCGAGTATGTGGAGTATGCCCTGGCGCACGACTTCTGCGCCTTGGGCTTCTCGGGACATGCCCCCGTGCCGTTTGAGAACACCTTTGCCATCACCATGGAACGCTACCCAGAGTATTGCCGCGAGGTGCGTGCACTGAGGGAGGAATACAAGGGGCGCATAGACATCAAGCTTGGCTTGGAGATAGACTATGTGCCGGGCCTGCTCGACGACTTCCGTCCGCTGATAGAGGAGGGTGGCCTCGACTATGTGATAGGCAGCGTGCACCTCGTCAACCAGCCCGACGACCCGGCAAGTCTGTGGTTTATCGACGGCAGCCGCCAGGAGACCTACGACGAGGGGCTGCAGCGCGTGTTCCACGGCGACATAAGGCGTGCCGTGAAGGCCTTCTTTCATCAGAACAACGCCATGATTGTGTCGCAGAAGCCTACCATCGTGGGTCATTTCAACAAGGTGGTGATGCACAACCGCGACCGCTACTTCCGCGAGGACGAGCCGTGGTACGTGGACCTTGCCTGCGAGACCATCGACCTCATTGCCGAGACGGGCTGCATCTGCGAGGTGAACACCCGCGGCATATACAAGAAACGCCACGACGACTTCTATCCCTCACGCCATCTGCTGAGGATAATGAAAGACAAGCATATACCTATACTCGTGGGCAGCGACGCACACATGCCCGAAGACCTCGACCGCTTCGAGGGGGTGTTCGAGTACCTGAACGATATCGGCTACCGCGACATCGTTACTATGCTCTGACTTATAGGCTTTTCACAACCTTGTGGAATGACTGTCCCACGCGGATGATGTAGCATCCCGCGGGCAGTTGGCTCATGTCGACGACGGTGGCACCCACGGCCTCCATCAGCTTCGCGCCCTGCATGCTGTAGAGCGTCACTAAGCTGCCCTGCGTGTTGGTGAGGTGCAGCAGTGCGTTGGTGGGGTTGGGGTACACCGTAACGTCGTCGGCCTCGTCGGCCGAGGCTATGCTCGACACGTTGCTGCGGTACTCGTAGCAGCCAATGTCGAGGCGGTTCCTCGCCGAGCGGGGCTCGCCGTCGAGGTCGGACGTGTAGCTGCCCGACAGCGACGTGTCGCCTGCGTCGATGCAGGGCGAGGCAGGGGTGAGGTGCCAGTCGCCCATGAGGGTGTGCGGGCCGCGCGGCGTGGCGTACACGAACCTGGGACCGTCGTCGGCGTTGTTGTCGTCGCCGAGGCTCTTGTTGCCCTGTGCCGCCAGGCTGCGGTCGCAGTTGCCTATGGCGTTGAACCTGACGCTGTCGGGGCTGTAGCCGCCGCACAGGTTGCTGTCGTTGTTCCATACGATGCAGTTGTGCATCAAGGCGTTGCTTTGCAGCACCACGCCCGCGCGCGAGTTGCTCACTATGTCGCAGCCGGTGATGGAGCCGTCGCTGACGCGGCATCCGCCACCGTTGTTGTTGGCTATGATAATGTTCTTGGCAGAGCTGCGCGACACGTACAGGGCTTCCGAGCCGCTGTTGTTGTGCAGCACGCAGTTGCGCATGGTGGTGTTCTGTAGGTACACGCCTGCGCCTCCCGCACCTTGGCAGTACGAGATGGTACAGTTCTCGACGGTCAGGTTGTTGCAGGCCATTATGCCGGCGCCGTCGTTGGCCGCGCCGTTGATGATTTGCACTCCGTTAAGCTTGGCAGCCCTCGACAGCGCTGTTGTGTGCACCACGCGCTGCTTTCCGCGTCCGTCGAAGAACGTGGGATGTTGCAGCGGACGGCGCTCCTCTATCGAGGTCTCGGTGCCGGCAAAGCCGCCGTACACCTTCACGCCGGACTCTATGGTGAATGCGCCGCGGTCGTTGATTATGGTGTCGCCGATGTACACGCCCTGCCGTATCCACACCTCGCCGCTCTTGTAGATGCCGCGGGCGCGGATGGCCGACACGGGGTCGTTGTTGGCGTATATCCACGACGAGCCGTCGCCGTTGTAGCTGCCGGGCTGTACGTAGATGGTGTCGTGGCCGGGCTTGAGCCCCGAAGGGTAGATGCCGAACACGCCGCCTTGCGAGCTGGTGAACTCGCGCATGGTGGTGAGGGTGTAGAAGCCGTCGCCGTGGCCGCCCCAGCCCCAGTTAAAGTGGTAGGTGTAGTCGTTCTCATGGTAGCCGTCGCATACAAAGGCGTGGCCGCCCTCTGCCGAGTGGCCTTGGTACAGTATCGGGCGCCGCTGGTCGAGTTCGTGCCGCAGCATCACGTGCCACAGGCTGTCGCCCATGTCGGTCTTGTAGCGGAAGTACGACCTGAAGTAGCCGAAGTGCTGTATGTAGCCCGGCACGTCGGTGACGTAGGCTCCCGAGCCCGAGGTGTTCCAAGTGCCCTGGTAGTTCATGTGCACGGCGATGCCGCAGTGCAGACACAGCAGCGACACGGCGTTCTTCTGCACCGCTGGCGAGCTGGAACTCACCGTGTTGGGCATGTTGCTGTAGTCGTATGTGACGCTGTCGTGCACGGCGGTGAGGCGTCCGTACTGCATGTGTGCGTAGCTCGATGTGCCGAAGCCTTTCTCGGGATAGCTGTGGTAGCGTATTATCTGTGCCATGGCCGTGGCCACGCAACCCGTCACGGCGTGCTTGCCGCTGCTGTCCATGGGGCACATGTCGTTGTAGCCTGCCGACTGGTTCCATTGCGTGCGCAGCAGCTGCTCGCAGCCCTTGGTGCCGCGTTTGGCGTAATAGCCTTTGTCGCCTTGCAGCAGGGCCTCCCATTCGGCCATGTGGCGCGCCACGGTGTTCTCATCCACGCCGCCCTCCACGGCCGCAAGGGCTATGTCGCGGCGGTAGCCCTCCGCGTACTCCAGCAGGGCAGGGGGGAGGCTGTCGCGCTCGTAACGTCCTTCAAGCGAGTAGCCTATCACCGGCGGGGCGAAGGTGTGGGCGCTCATGATGATGAAGCCCCTGTCGCCGATGTTGAAGATGTAGAGCACCGGCCTGCCAGCCTCGTCAACCATGGGCGGCAGTGCCGCGAGGTTGTCGCCCGCCACGGCGTTGGACACTGTCATGCCGAGGTAGAACCTCGCCGCCTTCTGCGCCTCGCCGACGCTCACGGGCCGTGCCGACGCAGCCGTCGCCATCGCCACGAGAAGTACTGTTATGAGGAATCTTTTTATGAACATAATCAACAGATAATCATATTAACGCATCAATGTGCTTTGTTCTCCGCTACGCTGTATTTTGTTCTCCGCTGCGCTATCGAAAGAGCCACTGGCTCTTTCTTCACATATCAACATATCAACGGATAAACATATCAACGTAATTACCGCACAATAACCTTCCGTGTTGTGCCTGCTGCGTGCAGCACGTACACGCCTGCGGGCAGAGCCGTCACGTCGATGTCGACGCGTTCGCCCTGGCAGGTGGCACTGTACACGCAGCGGCCGCTCATGTCGTACAGGCTCACCCTCTCGTTGGGAGTCATGCCAGTGCACGAGAGCTGGCTGTGGCAGGGGTTGGGATACACCTGTATCGTCCCCTCGTCGGCGTCGTCGATGCCCAGGTTCTTGTACTCGTAACAGCCCATGTCAACCACGCCGTTCCACACGCGCTGCTTGTTGTCCATGTCCCAGCGGTAGGTGCTCTCGTCGTCGGGCATGCCGCTGTTGTAGCAGGGCGATGCCGTGCTCATCAGGTGCCAGTCGCCCTCGGTGGATATCAGGCCGCGGGTGCTCTTGGGGCTGACGAAGTGCGGGCCGTTGGCGTCCTCGTTGCCGCTGCCCAGCGCTATGTTGCCCGTGCCCGACGGGGCGCTGCCCATCACGGCGTTGTAGGTCACGTTGGCCTCAGTGCCGCCCGACAGTTCGGTGTTGTTGTTCCATATTATGCTGTTGCGCAGCACGTTGCTGTTGCCCAGCGATGCGCCCGTGCCGGCGTTGCTTGCTATGGTCATGTTGATGAACATGCAGCTGCCGTTGCCCGTTATGCCGCCGCCGCGGTTGTTGGTAATAAGGCAGTTCTTCACCTCGCCGTTCTTGGCGTACAGGGCTGCCGACGACGAGCTGTTGTTGCCGTACAGGTAGCAGCGCCGCAGCGTGCCGTTGTCCATGTACACGCCCGCGCCGTTGGTGGCCGTGTTGTTGCGTATGGTGCAGCCCTCCATGACCAGGTTCTTGCTTATGTACACGCCGCCGCCGTTGCCGGCCTGGCCGTTCTCTATAATCACGTCGTTAAGGTAGGCAACCTTGGTGAGGGTGTTGCCCACGTACACCACGCGCTGGTTGCCGCGCCCGTCGAGGATGGTGGGGTGCTTGGCCAGGTTGCGCTGGCTTATGCTGGTCTCGGTGCCGCCAAAGCCGCCGTACACCTTCACGCCGGCATACATGATGAACGAGCCGTCCTTGCTCACCAGCGACGTGTCGCCGTAGTACGTGCCCTCCTTCATCAGAACCACGCCGCCCTTGTAGATGCCGCGTGCCGCTATGGCGCAGTGCGCGTTGGGGTTGGCCTTTTCCCACGAGCTGCCGTCGTTGTCCTTGCTCTGCTCCGCTTCGGCGCTCATGTACAGCGTGTCGGCGTTGCACAGGTACGACGGCACTATGTTGAACACGGCCAGCTGCGAGTAGGTGAAGCTGCGCATGGTGGTGAGGGTGTAGAAGCCGTCGTAGCTGCCGCTCCAGCCCCAGTTGAAGTGGTACTGGCTCACGCTCTCCTTGTATCCGTCGCAGATAAAGGCGTGGCCGCCTTCGCTGTTGCTGTGGCCTGAGTATTCGAGGGGGTGGCGGCGGTCAAGCTCGTAGCGCAGCAGGTCGTCCCAGCTGTGCTCGTTGCTCGACTTGCTCAGCGTGAAGGCCCCGTAGTACCCAAAGTGGGTCAGAGCCTCGGGCACGTTGCTCGTCTGCGTGCCGCTGCCGCCCGTGTACTGGGGGCTCTCGTAGGTCATGTTGGTGGCAATGCCGCAGTGGTAGCTCAGCTGCGATACGTGGTGCCTGCGCAGCTCGGCCGTGGCCGTCTGGGGGGTGGCGGGCGACGATACAGGCATGTTCGAGAAGTCGTATGTGGCCGTGTCGAACTTCATCGACAGGCGGCCGTAGTAGGTGCACATGTAGCTGTTGCTCCCGAAGCCAACGCCGTAGCGCCAATAACGCAATATCTGCGCCATGGCGGTGGCCACGCAGCCCACCAGGGCATGGCCGTTGCCCGTCGAGGCGGCGCTGTAGTCGGGGCAATACAGGTTGTAGCCTGCGCCCTGGCCCCACTTGGTCTCAATCAGCTTGTTCATGCTCTTCTGGCCCTGCTTGGCGTAGAACGACGGGTCGCCGCTCAGCAGCGCAGGCCATTCGCCGGCAATCCTCGCCTTCTCCTTGGGCAGCAGGTCGAAGTCGTCGTTGGCTATAGCCTCGGCAATGCCGTTGCGGTACACGTTGTACCACGAGCGAATATAGTCGGGCATCGTGGCGGTGTCGAAGCGCGTGTCCTCGCACCACGCCAGTATAGGCACAAAACGGTCGTCGGCCGATACGGCTATGAAGCCCCTGCGGTCGACCTCGAACACGTAGTAGCTCGTTGCGCCGTTGTTGCCAACGGCGGTGTACACAAGCTCCAGCTCCGTGTCGTTAGGAAGCCCCTCGGTCATCACGAGGAAATTAAGCCCAGCCGTGCGGGCCGATACTTTGCTGACGGGTGCAGCCTTCACCATCGAGGCGCACAACAGCAACATACTGAGAATAATAAGACCTGTTTTCTTCATAATTCTTGTCTAAAACTGCATTAACTGCAAATAACTAAAACGCATTTTATATATATTTATTATATCCTGCGCGTTTTTTTTATTTAATTTTTATTTTTCCCGTCCCGTTTCCGTCCCGCCACAGTTCATCACACACCCCGTTCCCGTCAAAATTCCGTTCCTGACCGCTTGAAAGTTGTGGTTTTTGTGTCCATATTGAAAATGTTTTTGTCAGTTTGAAAAAAAGTTGTAATTTTGCACTTTGAAAAGTCATGGAACAATGGGTCGAATCAATCTACGTTCTGTGGCTTTAAGGATTGAAAGTCGAGTGTGAGGTAATACTCTATTTACCCTGCGGCTTTCTTTCTTTTTTATGTTTTCGTGATAGAGTAGAGTCCGTAACATCCAGACAGGAATCACCTAATTCCACCCCTATTTTTCACCCCCTTTCCGCACATAACATAGGGTACATCTAGAGAAGGTATAGAGATGATAAAGAGTTGGTCCCACCAACTCCTTATCAACTATATACTTACGATTTACGTTCTATATACCAAAATCGGGGTGTTGTCGTGTTTTCTGCGCGACTTGAAAATAGTCGGTAACTTATTTAGTGTAAATGTGTTATGGCGATGATATATCCGATTTTGGTGCAAAAACCGCAAAACGCCGTTTTGCGTGCAGGATGCACGCGCTCTCAGTAACCCCGCACAAGCGAAGCGCAGTGTGGGGTATGGTGATATCTACCTCTATATGCGTGCCAACGGCACGCGCCCTCGAACCGAGCCTGAGATAGTCCGAGGCAACTAATGTATGCCGTCATGTGGCGGTAATCCGACTGAATAACGAGACAGACACCGGCAGCACAGAACTGCTGTAACGAGGGCGCGTTTCTCCGAAACGCATGTGTACTATATCGTATTAACCCCACACTGCGCCCTGACGGGCTTGTGCGGGGTTATTGAGGGTCAGCTCCGTTGGGGCTGTTATATTACGTATGGTGATGCCGTAGGTGTCGGATTCGGTTATTGCACCACGAGGCGTTTGGCGGTGTCGCCGTGCGAGGTGCGGATGCGGAGGATGTAGGCGCCCTTGGGCCAGCGCGAGGTGTCGATTACGCCAGTGTTGGCTTTCAGGCCTATGGTCTCCACCAGCGTGCCCGCCACGGTGTACACCTCTATGGCCTCAATCCTGAAGCCCGATATCACTGTTACGGGTCCCGACGTGGGGTTGGGGATAAGATGGGTGTGGATGTCGACGTCCGACTTCTTTGGAGCCTCAACCTCCGAGGCATTTGGCATCATTAATATGTAAGGACGCGACCACGCGCCGCGTGTGTCCTCGCGGCAGCGTTCGCGCACGTACACCACATATTCGCTGTCTTGCTGCAGTCCTTCGATGAGAACGAAGGAGTGCTGGACGGTGTCGCGCATGCCGTCTTCGGGGCGGGTGCCCACGGGGCCGTACATAAAAACACCAGGCGGGTTCCGTGGGGGACCCGCCTGATGCACATTGACAGAATTAAAACAAATGTTTCGCTTTTACTTGATGGCCTGTGTGGCTGTGATTGCCACGACGTTGACCACATCTTCGACCGAGCAGCCGCGGCTGAGGTCGTTGATGGGGGCTGCCATGCCCTGCATGACGGGTCCGATGGCTTCGGCACCTGCCAGACGCTGGACGAGCTTGTAGCATATATTGCCGCTCTGGAGGTCGGGGAATACCAATACGTTGGCCTTGCCTGCTATGTCGCTGCCCGGGGCCTTGCTGGCGCCCACCTTGGGGACGATGGCGGCGTCGGCCTGCAACTCGCAGTCGAGCTTGACCTCGGGGTCGAGCTCATGAGCCACGCGGCCGGCCTCGATGACCTTGTCGACCAGCTCGTGCTTGGCGCTGCCTTTGGTGCTGAAGCTGAGGATGGCCACCTTGGGCTCCTGTATGCAGGCTATGTTCTTGGCGGTCTTGGCGCTTACCACGGCAATCTGTCCGAGCTCTTCGGCGGTGGGGCAGGGGGTGGCTGCGCAGTCGGCGAAGACGAAGGTGCCGTTGTCGCCGTAGGTCTTGTCCTTGAGTATCATGATGAAAGCACCGCTTACGACGCTCACGCCAGGGAGGGTCTTGACAATCTGGAAGGCGGGACGCAGCACGTCGCCCGTGGCGTTGCGTGCACCGGCCACTTCGCCGTCGGCGTCGCCGTTCTTGATGAGGAGGCAGGCCAGGTAGAGCGGGTCTTCGACGAGGCGCATGGCTTCGTCCATCTGCATGCCTTTCTTCTTGCGTATCTCGCAGAGCATCTGGGCGTAGTATTCTTTCTTGGGCTGGTTGACGGGGTCGATGATGGTGGCTTTGCCTATGTTGGTGAGGTTCCACTCGGCGGCGAGCTTCTTGATTTCGGCCTCATTGCCGAGGAGGGTGAGTTGTGCAATGCCTTCGGCAAGGATGATGTCGGCGGCTTTGAGGGTGCGTTCTTCGGTGCCCTCGGCCAGCACGATGCGCTTGTTGGCGGCTTTCGCGTTGGCGCGGATTTGTTCCATTAAAGTCATAGTGTCTGTATTTTTATTGGTTAATTATCTTATTGTTTGACGACGGTGGTGCCGAAGGTGCGGCCGTTGACGTCGACCTGCAGGCGGTAGGCTCCGGCGGGGAGCGACGAGATGTTGACCTGCTGGGCGGTGGTGGTGAGGAGCGTCTGGCCTTCGAGGACGCAGCGTCCCATGGCGTCGTAGACGTGGTAGTAGGCACGTCCCACCTCGTTGATGTTGAGGTTAAGGATGCCGCGCGAGGGGTTGGGGTAGACGGTGATGTCGGGGTCGCCCGATGTGGCGGCGTCGATGCCCGAGGGGTCGTAGTCGTAGTTGATGCCCTGAAGGGAGGCGACGTTGGTGCCTGCGGGGTCGAGCCAGTCGCGCAGACGGGTGGTGCTGGAGCCGCCGCCGGTCCACGAGTTGAACATGCGGCCGTACATGTCGGAGCCGCCGGGCTGGTTGGTGTTGTTGTAGTTGCACGAGCTTGAGCCGGCGTACAGCTGTCCTACAATCAGGCCGTTGCTGTTGAACAGGGGCGAGCCCGAGGAGCCGCCTTCGGTGACGCCTTTGTTGGCCGAGCCCGAGTACCAGTAGGTGGTCCAGAAACGGGTGTAGCCGCCGCTGGTGCCCTGCGCTATGGAGCGGGGGATGCTTATCTTCTTGTAGGCACCGCCCGGGTGGTGTATGCCGCAGCCCGACGAGATGGAGCTCGAGTTAGTGCGGTCCCAGCCGGCGTAGTAGGCTTTATAGGAGTTGGGCACGTTGCGCGATAGCTGCAGCAGCAGGAAGTCGGAGCCGTAGGTGGCGGCGTAGTTGGCCTTGATGGTGGCGCCGGTGAGCGACTGGTTGCTGGTGCCGGTGTTGCCGGTGCAGGTGCTTGTCTGGTAGTTGAAGTAGAACACCCAGCGCGATATGGTCATGTCCTCCTGGCAGTGGCTGGCCGAGAGGACGTAGGGAGTCTTGTCCTTGTTGGTGTTGTTGATGAGCGCGCCCGAGCAGAGGTAGCCGTAGTTGCCCGAGGTCATCGAGATGCATACCACCGAGCGGATCTGGTCGCGCCAGTCGTCGCCCTCGCTGCAGATGACGTTGATATGGCAGTTGCCGTCGCTGCTGCCGTGGGGGTCTTTCGAGAGGCCGAGCATGTCGGTGTGGAAGAAGTCCTTGTAGCCGTGGTACACCTCGCTGATTTCCAAACGGCCCTGGCCTGCCACCGCGGCGGGCTCGTGGTACTCAATGCGGCACACGCTGCCGGGTATCTCCTGGGTGTAGAAGATGCCGCCTTCGAGGGTGTCTTCGGCGAGGAAGCGTCCCAGCACGAAGTCGCCGCTCTCGTCGTAGATGTACATCTCGGCCCCCTCGGGCAGCTCGAAGCGGTTGAAGTAGAGTGCTATATGCAGAGCGCCCGGCGAGGTGACGTTGAGGCGCCACACGGTCGAGCCGTCGGCAAGCATGGTGGTCTTGCCGTTGTCGGTGTTGTTTAGGCTTACGTGGTGAGCCTTCGAGATACGCAGCGGCGAAGCCTGCTTCGCCATGTCGATATCTTCCTGAAGCAGAGCCTGGTTGTCGATGGTCGGCAGCACGACGGTGGGCGCGGCGGCTTTGTCAGTGCTGTGGTTGAACGAAGGAGCCCCGCCGTGGCTGATCTGGGCATTGGCCGAGAGGGGTGCAAAAGCGACGGCGCAGAGCATTACTAAGGCGGATAATGTGGTTTTCTTCATCGTGTGATTATTTGTTTTTCTTATTGATTTATAGGTAGTGAGTTGTAATGATGGTGCAGATGTAAATCTTGCAAAGGTACGTTTTTTTTCTCTGTTAGCAAAAAAAAACGTATCTTTGCATGTTGTAACAAAAGGTAAACCTTCGTTCAAAAGGTTTATTATGAAGTGTATAGTTGTTAGTTATAAGTTTTAAGTTGTTCACTTTCCATGTTTTTATTCAGCGGTGCTATTCGCTATCCATGTTCTTAATTCAGTGGTGCTCATGACCTCAGTTCACAGCCTTCGGCATTAAGTGGCTGACGCAGCAACTATCTCATTAAACATATCAACATTAAACATATCAACATCCAACATTAAACATACCAACATCTAAACAAATGGCCAACCAGGAAGACATGTTCAAACAGGTGGTGTCGCACGCCAAAGAATACGGATTCATATTCCCCTCAAGCGAGATTTACGACGGCCTCGGCGCCGTGTACGACTACGGACAGCTCGGCGTGGAGCTGAAAAACAACATCACGCAGTATTGGTGGCGCTCTATGGTGCAGTACCACGAAAACATCGTGGGTCTCGACTCGGCCATCTTCATGCACCCGCGCATCTGGAAGGCCTCCGGCCATGTCGACGCCTTCAACGACCCGCTTATCGACAACCGCGACTCGAAGAAGCGCTATCGCGCCGACGTGCTCATCGAAGACCACATGGCCAAGATAGAGGACAAGATAAATAAGGAATGCGAGAAAGCGCACAAACGCTTCGGCGACGCCTTCAACCGCGAGCAGTTTGTGACCACCAACCAGCGTGTGCTCGACTATCAGCGTCAGATTGACGAGATCAGAGCCAAGTACTCGGAGCTGATGAACGCCAACGACCTTGACGGGCTGAAGCAGCTGATACTCGACCTCGGCATCGTGTGTCCCATATCGGGCACGCGCAACTGGGCCGACGTGCGTCAGTTCAACCTGATGTTTGCCACCAAGATGGGCTCCGTCATCGACGACTCCGACACCCTCTACCTGCGTCCAGAGACGGCGCAGGGCATCTTCGTCAACTTCCTCAACGTGCAGAAGTCGGGTCGCATGAAGGTGCCGTTCGGCATAGCCCAGATAGGCAAGGCCTTCCGCAACGAGATAGTGGCACGCCAGTTCATATTCCGTATGCGCGAGTTCGAGCAGATGGA
>JAGCUZ010000031.1 GCA_017962615.1 Bacteroidales bacterium
CGTGTGAGCTATCCCATCGACCATATCGAGAAGATAGTGCGCCCCGTCAGCGCGGCTCCCGCAGCCAAGAACGTCATCTTCCTCAGCGCCGACGCCTTCGGCGTGCTGCCTCCCGTCAGCATCCTCACCGCCGAGCAGTGCAAGTACTACTTCCTCAGCGGCTTCACCGCCAAGTTGGCAGGCACCGAGCGCGGCATCACCGAGCCCACGCCCACCTTCAGCGCATGCTTCGGACAGGCCTTCCTCGAGCTCCATCCCACCAAGTACGCCGAAGAGCTCGTCAAGCGCATGGAGCGCAGCGGCGCCAAGGCCTATCTGGTCAACACAGGCTGGAACGGTACTGGCAAGCGCATCTCCATCAAGGACACCCGCGGCATCATCGACGCCATCCTCGACGGCTCCATAGAGAAAGCCCCCACCAAGGTAATCCCGTTCTTCGACCTCGAGGTGCCGACAGCCCTGCCGGGTGTCGACCCCAAGATTCTCGACCCGCGCGACACCTACGGCTGCGCCTGCGAGTGGGAGAAGAAAGCCAAAGACCTGGCCGAGCGCTTCATCAAGAACTTCGAGAAGTTCACCTACAACGAGGCCGGAAAGGCTCTCGTGTCGGCCGGCCCCAGAATTTAGTCAACGCCTTGGTTCCACCATTAACAACAAGTATCTTATGAAAAGAATCATCGTACTATCGTTGTCGCTGCTGCTGTTTGGCGCCTACGCATCGGCACAGTCCAACGACTCCATCGAGCGCCTGCGCCAGCAGGAAGCCCTGCTCAAGCAGCAGCAGAAAGAGCAGCAGGAGCTGATGCGCCAGCAGCAGGCCGAGCAGGAAGAGCTCCAGAAACAGCAGCGCAAAGAGGACGAACAAGCCTTGAAAGAGCGCCAGAAAGAAGAGGCCCGCATAGCAAAAGAGCAGCTCAAGGAAGCCGAAGCCGCCGCCAAGGCCGAGCAGAAGAGAGCCGAGGCAGAAGCCAAGGCTGAGGCTAAAGCCGAGCAGAAGAGAGCCGAGGCAGAAGCCAAGGCCGAGCAGAAGAAGGCCGACGCAGCCCGCAAGAAAGAGGAGCGCAAAGCCCGCAAAGCCGCCATCGGCCGCGACACACGCTTCACGCTCGACCCCTTCGCATCCTATGCCTTGGGAACCCGCTGCCTGCGCTATTCCGATGTCTATCACGGCTCCAACGGTGCCGTGGGTCTCGACATCGTCATCCACAACCCCATAGCGAAACGCTGGGATTTCGACTTCGGGCTTGGCTACCGCTACACCAACTTCTGGTACAGCAACCGTATCTCCTACGACACGGTGAATAAAGACTTTATGTGGAACGACACCAAGCTGAGCCACTACAGCTACAGCGTGTCGACCTACATGCACACCCTCGAGATACCCCTGCGTCTGAGTCATATCGACAAAGACGGCGACGCCTTCTACTTCGGCCTGAACCTCGGCTACAACCTCAGCAACCGTTTCATGCTCAAGCAGCTCGAGCCCGACAACACCTACACGACCATCCAGGACATCGACAACACCAAGAACTATCTCAAGTACCGGTGCGATGTGGTTATGGGCTTTGGCGGTCGTTCAAAGATGAAACTGTTCTCGCCGGGACTTTCGTTCTATTTCAACCTGGTGCCCACGTACATCAAAGGCACCAACGGCGACGAACCAATCCACGAGTTCGGCATAAGAGTCAACCTCTAAGCCTCTATCGCCAACAATCCCAAAGGGCGGCTCCATCGAGCCGCCCTTTATTGTAATATCCCGTGCAGCAGGGACCGAACCATCAAACTCACCTACGGTCGTTCCCCGCATACTGGTGTCGGTAAAGAGGGGTTGTTAGAAACTAAGGGTCATGGAGAGGCCGGCGCCTAAGTCGGAATCATGGCCCATGGGGGCGAAGGGGGACACCGTGGGGGCTACGCGGAGCGTCAGGTCGTCGTTGATTTCGAAGTCGAAGAGGTGCCCGAATACGTAGGCGTCGACAAGGTTGAGCGCATACACGGCGGCGATGCCTATTATCGACAGCTGGAAGTTCTTGTTGTACGACTCGTACATGTTGTATATGTTCGTCGTGGGGTAGTTGGCGTATTGTGCCAGGTTGGTGGCTCCGCCGTGCTGCTGGCGGTAGAGGTACTCGTCTTTGAAGAGCTGCATCTGCGTGTAGTTGCTGTGGCAGTAATACGCTACGCCGCCCAGCGCGGCATAGATTATGGGTATCTTCCATGCCTGACGGTTGTACACCTGCCCGCCGCCGGGTATGATGGAAAGCAGCAGTGCCTTTTGCGGCGAATGCTCTTTCTTTACGTGTGCGACGGTGCTTGTGGTCGGTGCAAGGGCTGTGCTGTCGGCGCTTTGCGCCTGTGCCATAACGGGCAGCAGCGTAAGAGCGACAATAAGAAACATCATCTTTCCCCGGAGTTCCGAAGAAAGATGACGCTCTGAATGTCTTGCCATGTTTTCCACGTCTTTACGGTTCCACATCCCTTTGCAGCAGGAGAGACGGCCTATTTAGACGGGTTCAGCAGCCGCATGATGCGCTCGAAGTCGGCGTCGCTGTTAAAATGTATGGTAAGTTCGCCTTTGCCGCGACGGCTGCGCTTTATATCCACCTCCGACTGCAGGTGCTTCTTCAGGTCGCGTTGCGCCTGGTCGTAGTTGGACGGCAGGCTCTCCTTGGCGCGGCGTTTCAGCGGCATCTTGGGGTGTGCCAGGCTCTGTATAAGCTGTTCGGTCTGGTGTACCGAGAGTCCTTCGGCGATGATGCGCCGCAGTATCTCGGTGTGCTGCTCCATGTCCTCCACTCCGGCCAGGCAGCGTGCGTGGGCCATGCTGATCTTGTCGTGTCCCAGTGCGAGCTGTGTCTCGGCGGGCAGGTTGAGCAGGCGCAGGTAGTTGGTGATGGTGGCGCGGTTCTTGCCCACGCGCTCGCTCAGCTGCTCGTGGGTCAGCGAGCACTCGTCTATGAGGGCTGCGTAGGAGAAGGCCACCTCCATGGCGTTGAGGTTCTCGCGCTGTATGTTCTCAACCAGCGCCATCTCCATCATCTGTCCGTCGGTGGCGGTGCGTATGTAGGCCGGAATCTCTTTGAGTCCCGCCATGCGTGCCGCACGTGTGCGCCGCTCGCCGGCTATGAGTTGGTAGGTGCCGTTGGGCATGCGCCTGACGGTGATGGGCGTTATCACTCCCTGCTGGGATATCGACTGCGCCAGCTCTTTCAGCGACTCCTCGTCGAATTCTTTTCTTGGCTGGAAAGGGTTGGCCTCCACCTTGTTGAGTGGCACCGCGTCGATGGCGGTGGTCACCATGGCTTTGTTATGCACAAGGTCCAGTCCCTCCACATCGGGGAGCAGGTTGCTCAGCCCGCGCCCCAGTCCACTGCTCTTCTGTTTTGCCATTTGTTATTTAGATATCTTGTTGCGTTTCAGTATCTCGCTTGCCAGGTTCAGGTAGTTCACCGCACCGCTGCAAGTGGCGTCGTGCGTTATGATATTGCGCCCGTAACTGGGTGCCTCGGCAAGCTTGGTGTTGCGGTAGATGAGGGTGTCGAACACCATGTGTTTGAAGTGTTTGCGCACATCTTCCACCACCTGGCGTGCCAGGCGCAGACGGGCGTCGTACATGGTTATCAGCAGTCCTTCGATGCTCAGCTGGGGGTTGAGGCGTGTCTGCACTATGCGCACGGTGTTGAGCAGCTTGCCCAAGCCTTCGAGGGCGAAGTATTCGCTCTGTATAGGTATGATTACCGAGTCGCTGGCCGTGAGGGCGTTGATGGTTATCAGTCCCAGCGAGGGTGAGCAGTCGATGATTATGAAGTCGTACTCGTCCTTGACCGGAGCCAGCGCGTTGCGCAGGTAAAACTCGCGTTGTTTGGCCTCCACCAGCTCCAGCTCGGCGCCTACAAGGTCTATGCGTGTGGGTAGCAGGTACAGGTTGGGGGTGTCGGGGTCGGGCTCAATGATGCAGTCTTCGACAGCCGACTGTCCAAGCAGGCATTCGTAGGTGCCTCCTGTAATATCCTCGGTGTTGACGCCCAAGCCCGACGTGGCGTTGGCCTGCGGGTCGGCGTCCACCAGCAGCACCTTGTATTCCATCACGGCAAGGCATGCGCTGAGGTTGGTGGCGGTGGTGGTCTTGCCCACGCCGCCTTTCTGGTTGGCTATAGAGATGATTTTGCCCATAATCTTCGCGAATTTTAGAGTGTCGGTTTACTGTGATTAAAACTTGAAGTCGTCAAGTGGTGCGCTTCCGCTCAGGTCGAAGTCGTTCTCGCTCTCGTGGCGCTCGTCGGCAAAGGCGTCGTCCTCCACAGGCTCGGGCACCTCGCCGGTCGAGATGAAGTGAAGGGCGGTGGCCAGCCCGTGCTGGAATTTCTCGAAGTCTTCTTTGTATAGAAACAATTTGTTCTTGTCGAATGAGAAGTTCCCCGTCGCATTGTCAAAGATTTTTCTGCTTTCCGTAATGGTGATGAACTGGTCACCGCCTTTGGTTTCTTTCACATCGAAGTAGTATCTACGTTTTCCGGCCTTGATGGCTTGGGAGTAGAGCTCTTCTTTCGTTCTTTGATTGTTGAAATCCATCGCTTGTTTATTGTTAAATTTGAAAGGCAAAAATAGTCAAAAAAAATGTCTTGGCGGCTGTTGCGCCGCTTTTTTTATCAACAGGTTGTGTTTAATTATTTGTTTTTGTGCATCATGATGTCGAGCACGAGGTCGTCGGTTTCGTTCATTCCGTCGTGTCCGAGGCGCCCCAGATTGCCTATCGAGCTGTCCACATCGCGCTCCGAGAGCCCGTCTGTGGCATCCACCACGCGGTTGTGGCATGCCAGTTCGGCACTCACAAAGGCGCTGTACAGTCCCGTCGACATCTTCAGTGCGCAGCTCGGCTTGGCTCCGTCGCACACCATTCCGGCTATGGTGTTTATCATGTTCTTCATGGCGTAGCCTACCTGGCTGAAGGTCAGCTCGGTGTCGACCTCTTTGTCCTCGCGGGTGGCAAGGCAGTGCGCCTCGAGGTAGGTGAGTGCGGCCGACACGCCCATCGTGGCGTTCACTATGCCGCACAGGGCGCTAAGACGGCCTATCCCTTGCTTTATGTATATCGACATCAGGTGGCTCATCGTCAGCGCACGTAGTATCTGCTCGTCGCTGCAGCCTTTCATCTTGCCGTAGTAGTAGGGCGGCAGGGTGCAGGCAATGCCTTGGTTGCCGCTGCCCGAGTTGGAGTAAACGGGCTTGGTGCAGCCGTCCATGCGTGCATCCGAGGCGGCCACGGTGCGGGCCACCACGGTGTGCACGGTGTCGCCTTTGGCCTGCTCCATCAGTATCTCGCCGGTGTGCAGTCCCATGCCGGTAAGGCCGCAGTCCGACGCGGCAGTGTTGTACACCACCGTGTCGCGCATGTGCTCAAGCTCTTCCAGCGGCGCCGTCGTGGCGTAGTCGTACACCATGCGTGCCGTCAGCCTCTGGCGGCAGCCGCAGTCGTCCTCGCCGCCGCTTTCCTTCACGACGCCCTGGCTGTGGTCGAGCAGCACCTCGCCGTCGCGACGCAGCAGCACGAAGTTGGTGTGGCGTTTGGCTATGACGGCCTCGGCCTTGTGGCCGCCGCCTTCCATGTTGCACTCTATGTACAGCTTGTCGCAGCCTTCCTTCACAAGTATGTCGATATCTTTCTCGTGCTGTTCGAGCCATCGTTTGGCATCGGCCACCTCGTCGTCGGGCATCGTCAGCACCTCCAGTCCGCGGCAGCTCTTGCCGTGCACCACTGCCATGGCCACGGCTATGGGCAGCCCTATCATGCCGGTGCCGGGAATGCCTACTCCCATCGCGTTCTTGAATACGTTCTTGCTCAGGTACAGCACTATACGCTCGGGCTCGGTGCCAAGCATCTCGTGCGCCTTGGCCACGCTCAGCGCCACGGCACCGGGCTCGGTGCAGCCCGTGGCAAGCATTACTTCGTGCTTCAAAATGTCACTTATGCGATTGCGGAGTTCCTTATCCATAGACAGATACAATATATATCTTTACTTATATACAAAATGCAAAGATCCAAAAAAAATCCTTAGTACAAAGAATAAGAAACAATTTAGTTATCCACAGCCGCCTATTGGCTATCGTCGCTCCTTTGAGCGGTAGAGGCGCCACAGCAGGTCGCCCAAGGCTTTGAGTTGCGGCGGCTCGGCTCCGCTGCTGGTGGTGTACCGGTAGTAGCGTCCGTCGACGATATATTCCAGCGTGAATGTCGAACCGTCGATAACATACGTGCCGCTTTCGTCATCGGGTCGCCCGGCCTTGTGCATGGCGTCAACAAGCACGGCCACCGAATCGAGCTCGTTGGCGGTAAGCTCAACACGGTCCCACGACCATTGGCCTTTGGCTTTCTCTGAAAATGGAAAACGGTTGTAGTACATCCGTCCACCCTGAACGCGATATATCACTATGCCGCCCAAAGGGTTGGTTATCATGTAACGCATGGTGCCGTCGGCTGCCGTCGCGGGGTAGCGGAGGCTTTTTTCGTAGGCTTTGCCGAGGGTGTATTTACGGGCGTAGTGGTTGTCGTAAGTGTGCTTCTCCCATGGCGTAAACAGGTTGGCTGTGGTGTCGTTCTGCCATCCGTCGGCCATTTCGGGCTGCGGGAAGTAGGTGTGTTTGTCGGGCGGTTTGGGTGTCTTTACGTTGGGACTTTGGTTCATGTGCCGCGCCAACTGCATGACGGGATAGTAGAGGAAAGAGTAGGAGGGGTGGCGGTTGAGGGTGTACAGGCAATAGCGGTAGGCACTGTCGGCGGCGTGGGCGAAGGTGCGCCACGAAGCAAACGGCGATACCCAGTCCATATAGTAAAGCCGTGCAAGCTTCAGGCAGCACGGGTCGCCGTCGACGTAGTAGATTTCATCGTTGTACCAAAGCGTGTCGTAGGCTTCGATATCCCGCGACCATTGGGCGGCACGGGCTTTCAAGGTGCTGTCTTTCTCGGCTTTGGTCCAAAATACATAGCCTTCCCTGTCTCTACGCATCAGCACAAGCGAGTCGATGTAGGTGTCGGCATTGAACGTAAACACGTCGGACTTATAGATGTGAGTGTTGCCAATAAGGTAGCAGCTTATTTGGCATCGCGAGCCTTTGGCAATATTGTCGAAGTGAATAGTGTCGATGCCTTTGCTGATGTCGTAGCCGCCAAGATAGTGGCGTACAGTATCTTCGCTGTCTATAAGCATTCGCAACGGCGGTATGCCCACTACAGGTCTGCCGCTGGGGTAGAAAACCCGTGCCGAGAACGACACCTGCGCCCTCGCGGGCATCGCCAGCAGGCATGCGGCCATAATCGCCGCCAGCCGCCTAAGCCTCGTCGCCGTAATATGGTATTTGTTTTTGGCCATGATGTGTTGGACGTTTGTTACTTTATTGCTGTGCCGCTTCGTCGACCTTGTCGGCCGCTCTCAGGTGGTGGCGTTTGTGCGGGGTGTTGCTGCGCAGGGCGCGTTGCAGCCTGATGTGGCGCAGCAGTTCGCCGCGCTTCAGCTGACGGTAGTTCTCGAGGTAGGTGAGCACTCCTGTGGTGATGAAGTAGGCTCCCGTCAGTATCCATAGCATGTGGTACTCGAAGCTCACGTCTTTCAGCGTGGCTCCCATGCTGTTGATGCGCACGAAGCCCTGCATGCCGTGGGTCGACGGGAAGAGGTACGAGAAGTGGCGCCAGAAGTCGGGCATGTTCGACTGCGGCCACACTATGCCCGACAGGAACACCAGTATTATGCTGAGGAAGAAGAAGCACAGTATGCCCGAGTCGCGGTGGTGTATGAACGCCGCCGCCGTCATGCAGAAGAAGATGGTGGCAAGCATGAACGGCAGCAGGAACAGTATCAGCTCGCCCGTCTGTCCTATGTGCGGAAGGCCGAACAGCTTCGGTATGGTGAACAGCACCACGGCCACCACCGGCATGTATATCAGCAGGTAGGTGAGGGCGCGTCCCAGGGTGACGCGGTAGATGCTCTTGTGGCGCAGCCTGCGGGGTATCATCTCGAGGGTCTTGCGGTCCTCGCGCGTGGTGCCCGACAGGATGCCGATGCCCAGGAAGAGCGTCTGGTGGATTACCAGCACAAGCAGCCCGGGCACAAGGAAGCTCTCGAAGCCGGCACTGGGCGTGTACAGCTTCACGTCGTCAAAGGGTATGGGCGACAGCTGCTCTTCCACGGCCTCGCCCGTCACCCCCTGGGCGGCATAGCGCTCGGTCTGTACAAACTCCATCTCGTCAAGCAGCACGGCGCTGGCTCCCGAGAAGACACTGCGGTAGTACAGGAAGCTGCTCATGTCGCAGAACAGCGCCACGTGTGCCTGCCGCCTGTCGGCAAGGTCGGTGCCGTAGTCCTTGGGGAAATAGACGATGCCGTTGATGCGCCGCTGTTGCATAAGCTGTTCGGCTTCGGCCATCGAGGCTGGACGGTAGCGCACGTCGAGCTCGGGCGTGGCGTCCAGCTTGCGGGCAAAGCGGCGGCTGGCGTCGCTGCGGCTCTCGTCGACGACGGCCACGGGCACGTCGCGCACGCATTCCTTCTTGTAGATGGCTCCGAAGATGAGAGGGTAGAGCAGGGTGGCTATGAAGAAGATAAGGATGACGCCCTTGTCGGCGGCTATGCGCCGCAGCTCGATGACGAAGACGTCGAAGATATCCTTTAATCCGTTGAGGAGTCGCATGGTTGTCTATTTTGTTGTTTCGTATCTTACCATCTGGCGGTTCATGATGAGCCCGGCGATGAAGAACGTGGCGCATAACGCCACCATCGGCAGCATGTGCGGCAGCCATTGCGAGGCCGGGGCTCCGTACAGCGCTATGTCGACGTAGGTCAGGTAGTGGTGCCGCAGCGGGAAGATGAAGCTGAAAGCCTGCAGGGCGGGCGGCATGCTCGTAACCGGGTATGAGAAGCCCGACATGGTGAAGGCCAGCGTGGTGTAGATGGCTCCCACGCACACCGCCATATGCATGTCGTTGATGAGCGCCGTGATAAGCACCGCCACGGCCTGCAGCGAGGCTATGTACACCACCGTCAGCAGCACGAGGCTCATGAACGACCCCTGCAGCGTGTAGTGCTGCGAGCCGAAGAACACTATGTTGCCCAGTATGCCCAGCAGCGAGAACCAGAAGGTGTAGGGTAGGAGCTTGCCCGCCAGCGCCGCAGCCATGTTGCCGCGGGCGCACTTGAGCCATTCTCTGGCCGTAGTGCGTTTCTGCTCTTCGCCTACGATGTATATCGTGAGTATCGCAACCATCAGTCCCACAATGCCTGGCAGCACCGTGGTGAGCACGTACGGCTGGTAGTTGGCCATGGGGTTGCTTATGGTGTGGGCGTCGAGCACTATGGGCTGCACCATGGCCATTATCTCCTCTTCGTCCATCCCTTTCTTGCGCAGTATCTCGCAGTGCACCGCCCCCGACGCCAGGCGGCATATCGTTGCCAGTGTCTTGTAGCTCAGCTGGCCGGGTAGCAGGTAGGCGTTGTTGGCGTACAGCGCCATGTGGGGCGCCTTGAAGGCCAGCAGGTCGGCGTAGGCGCCTTCGGGTATCTCTATGAAGCCGTATATGTCTTGCCTCTGCATGGCGTGGCGCGCCTCGGCGTGGCTGTTGTACACCGCCGTAACCTCCACGCCCTCGGTGGCGTTGAGCTCGTGGCACAGCCTGCGCGACAGGTAGCTGCCGTCGTGGTCCACTATGGCTATGGGCAGCCGCTCGGGCTGACCCTCCTTCATTAGGGTGATGAAGAATATGTAGCTGAAAACCACGCCTGCCGTGAGGAACGCCAGGTAGAGCGGATGGCGCTTTATGCGCATCAGCTCGCGGTGTATCACCAGTGCCAGCGGGTGTGGATGTCGGTCCTGAGGCATGTCGTTGAGGATGTTATCTTACTATTATCACCGTCATTCCCGGACGCATGTCGGCTATGGGCTCCTGCGGCACCAGCTTGAGGGCGAAGCTCTTCACGTCGTACTGTCCGTTGGTCTTCGTGGCACGCCACGTGGCGTAGCTCGCCATGGCACGCATGTAGGTCACCTTGGCCTTGTAGGTCTTGTCGCCGAGGGCGGGAATCTTCACGTCGACCACGGTGCCAACCTTAAGCTCCTTCAGCAGGTCTTCGCGCACGCTGAAGGTGAACCACATGTCGTCCATGTCAACTATCGACATCACTGGCGAGCCCGTGCCCACCAGCTCCCCGTGCTTGGGGTAGATCTCCACCACCTCGCCGTCGGCGGGAGCCAGTATGTAGCGGTCGCGCATGTAGCCCTCCACCTCGGTCACCGCGCCCGAGGCCTGCGCCACGAGTGCCTGCGCCGCGGCTTTGTCCTCGTCCTGAGCGCCTTCCATGGCCATCTCGTACTGCATCTTGGCAGCGTTGGCGGTGGCCACGGCGGCCTTGTACTGCGCGTCAACCTCGTCGCGCTTCTGGGCGCTCACCACGCCTTTCTTGTACAGCTGGTTAACCCTGTCGGCCGACTTCTTGGTAATCTCCACGCCGGTCTCGGCTTTCTGCCACATCTCGTAGGCCGACGCTATCTGCTGCTTGCGGGCTCCGTTCTTGGCTTTGGTGCTCTGGGCGCTGGCGGCCGACCGTGCGGCCTGCGCCTGCATCAGCTTGGCCTCCACCGTCGGACTGTTGATGTAGGCCAGCGTGTCGCCGGCTCTCACCACCGTGCCCTCCTCAACGAAGAAGGTGTCGACGTTGCCGGGTATCTTGTTCGACACCCTGTACTCCGTGGCATCCACCTCGCCCATAAGCATATCGGGCTCGGGACGGAACTGGTACACGCCTATAAGAGCCACCAGGGCAACGATGCCTATTATGACACCGATGCCTATCCACATGCTCTTCTTGTTGTCAAACTGTACTCTTTCTGATTCGTTGTTTGTCATGATGTTATGTTTATACGTTGATTTGTTTAATGTTGATAAGTTGATATGTGAAGAAAGTCCAGTGGACTTTCGATAGCGCAGCGGAGAACAAAAACCGCGTCAGCCTCTATCACATCTATCGTCTCTATCGCATCTATAACTTAAACCTCACTTCTCTCCCAGTGCCTGCTTCAGGTACACCTTCATCATGGTTATCTCGATGCGGGCGTCGAGCTCGTCGCTCTTGGCGGCCATCCATGCGGTCTGCGCGCCCATCAGGTCGCTGCTGCTGCATGCTCCGGCCGTGAAGCTCTCGGTGGCCAGCTTCAGGTTCTCCTCGGCCTGGTCCACGTTGCTCAGTGCCTGGTCCAGCTTCTTGCCCGCCAGCTGCAGCTCGCAGTTGGCTTTGTTCACTTGCAGCTCTATAAGCTCCTCGGCCTCCTTGCGTTGGTGCTCGGCCTCGCGCTGCCTGGCCTTGGCGGCTTTCAGCGTGTAGATGGCGGCGGGGTGGCAAATGGGTATGTTCACCGCCACCGATGCCATTGGCGTGCCGCCGAATTCGTTCTTGAAACCGTCAAACAGGTTGGGATTCGAAAACAGGTAGCCGCCCGTAACCGCCACGTTGGGCTTCAGCGTGGCGGCGGCCAGACGCACACCCTCGCGCGCCATGCTGTCGCCTATGCGCAGCATCTGCAGCTCCTTGCGGTTCTTCAGCACACTGCTCATGTCGATAGTGTCGGCGGCATTCGATGAGTCGGCAAACGACTCGGGAGTCACCACCTCGTAGTCGGCCGTCAGCTCCATGCCGCACCGCTGCGCCAGCAGCATCTTGGCCAAAGCCAGCCCGTTGGTGGCTTTGGTCAGGTTCATCTGCGCCTCGTTGAGCTTCACACGCACCTTGGCCAGGTCGCCGCGTGTGGCCACCTCGGCGGCAACCATCTCCTCCACGTCGCTGTTAAGCCGCGTAAGCAGACTCACGTACTGCTCGGCCAGCTCCTTCTTCTGCCTCACGCTCACCACCTGCCAGTAGGCCTCGTCAACGGCTATCAGCGTCTCCTCGCACTGCCTCTCGTATTCTATGCCCGACATGCGGCTCACCAGAGCCGCCGTGCGGTATATCGACAGCAGCTTGCCACCCGTGTACAGCGGCTGCGACAGGGTGACGGTGCCCACGCCGATGTTGCGCGTGTCGATGTCCATGGCCTGCACTATGTCGTTGCCCACCGAGTTGAGCGACGACGTGAGGCTCGAGCTGTTGATGATTCTCGCCAGCTGCTGGCTTATCAGCTCGCCGCCAATGGGCAGCGACGACAGGTCCTCGCGCAGGGCGCTGTTCAGTCCGTCGCGCACCGTGTAGCCCATGTTGTTGAGGCGCTCCTCCTGCTCCTTGCTCAGCAGATTGACGCTCTTCTGCGTCCACGTGTAGCCGCCGTTGGCGCTCACGCGCGGCAGCATCTGCCACAGGGCAGCCTTGCGCAGGTATTCCGTCTCGCTCATGCGCTCCTCGGCCCGCTGTATCGAGTGGTTGCCCGCCAGGGCTTTGGCGCGGCAGTCTTCCAGCGTCAGTATCTGTTGTCCGGCGGCACTGCCGCAGCCGAGGATCATCCCGGCAACCAGCAGCAACAACGGCATAGTGCCACCCGTGCAACGTGGTGTCTTTCGGCATCTTCCGCTTCCACGGTTAACACATGGTAGTGTTATTTTTGCTGTAACGTTCATACAATCAGGTTTATAAATGATGTTATACCTCTCATTTTGAGTCTGCAAAAGTACGAAATTTTTTCCGAATTTCCTACACTAAAATCCACCCAAAATATCATGCCGAATCAGCCATCCATCCCCCACGCACAAGGAACGTTGTGTGAAGTAATAAGATATAAGCCTCCCGCCATCCCCCGCCATCCTCCCGCCGCACGCACCCCCAACTCAGTTTGATACCATTCTCAATCCCTCTAACCCATCCTCAAACCCGCCCCTCACTGAGACAGAGACCGACCCTCTTTGAGGCAATTTCTGTCTCAAAACCGTCCCACCTTGATGTAGTAACCACCCCTCTTTGAGGTAAGATTTCACCTTTTTCACCCCCTTATTTCGCACTCAATATAGGGTACATTTAGAGAAGGTATATAGATGATAAGGAGTTGGTCCCACCAACTCCTTATCATCTATATACTTACGATTTACGTTCTATATACCAAAATCGGGAACTGTGCGAATTTTGAAAATGTTTGTATCGTACTATAAATCAAATTGATGTGCTGTATATCCTGTAATTCGTGCCATACGTGAAGAATTGCCATTCTGTTGCTGTTTAAACCGATGTCGAAACTTGCCGTAATGAAAATAAATTCTGCAGTGTCGGAAAATAGTCGTAACTTTGCAGTGTATTTAATGAATATATAAACGACCGTACAAAAACTTGGAGCAATAATTATATATGGAAAACAATATTATGACAAAGGCTTGCGGTGGGTTTGCGCACCGCGTTACTCCCGACATGATAGACCGTCTGGAGGATGGACAGGTGTTTGTGTTCGGAAGCAACATACAGGGTTTTCATGGCGGCGGCGCCGCCCGCACGGCGGTGGAGAAGTTCGGTGCCATATACGGACAGGGCGACGGCCTGCAGGGCCGCAGCTATGCCATATCGTCGATGGAGGGTCTGGACAACATGGCCGTCCACGTGCGCGACTTCATCGCCTTCGCCAAGAAGCATCCCGAACTGACATTCCTCGTAACCCGCATCGGTTGCGGCATAGCGGGCTATACGGTAGGGGAGGTGGCGCCGCTGTTTGCGGGCGCGGTGGATGTGGAGAATGTATGGCTGCCTAAAGAGTTCTGGGAGGAGTTGGTCTGATTGGAGCTATTGTTGGCGCGAGGTTTGAGTTCAGCAACCATCGCTCTACAGAGTTCGTGTTTCTTCCTTCTAGACTGCAAGTATACCGATGACACGGTGATGCGTGCCGTGGTTGGCAGAATTTAGCGGAATATATGTCATTTTGTCAGTAACCGTGTCGGTCTTAGGGATTGGCACGGTTATTGTTGTGTAATAGGTGGAAAACCCAGGCAACACGGTACAGGGCTGCATAAAACAAGCAATCAGAGCTTTTTACGGTTTGCCAAAGTCAACAAAAACAGAAAACAAAAAATAAGAAAGGAAATACATTATGGCAAAAATCATCGGAATCGACCTCGGCACAACCAACAGCTGTGTCAGTGTCATGGAAGGTAACGAACCAGTAGTTATCGCTAACAGCGAGGGCAACCGCACCACCCCCAGCGTGGTAGGCTTCCTCGAGAACGGCGACCGCAAGGTGGGCGACCCCGCCAAGCGTCAGGCCATCACCAACCCCCACAACACCGTCTACTCCATCAAGCGCTTCATGGGC
>JAGCUZ010000032.1 GCA_017962615.1 Bacteroidales bacterium
GTCCAGCCACTCATATTGCACGTTATCTCAAGGCCTGTGGTGTCTATATAGCCCACGTCGATGATGTGCTGTTCCAGCACGTTGCCGTCGTGGTCGAAGGTTATAAAGGCATTTGATGGGACGTTGCCGAAAATGCTGTCGTTTGTCTTCAAATAGCCCGCGTCGGCAGCAGTGAGCAGGGTGTCGAGATAATACAGAAATCCGCCCATGTTGTGCGACAGTTTAAGGCCTATCATAATCATGAAGGCGCTGTCGCCCACTTCGCTGAAGCCATACGCATAGGTGTTGTGTGTAGTGTAGATGGCTTTGTGCCATACCAGCTCGCCAGCAGGCGAGAGCTTAGCAACCATGACACTCCTGCTGTTGTCCGTAACTATCTCTTGCGGCAACAGCCGCTCGCCGCAAAGCGTGGCCTCAGGCGAGAAAGAACCAAAAATGTAGATGTTGCCTTCCGAGTCGACGCACGAGCCTTTTATGTCGTTCTTGCGCTCGCTGGTGCCGTCCGACCCGGTGTACGACTGCACCCACCTGAACCCCTGCCCCTGCACGACAACAGACAGGGCAGCAAAAAGCATCAGGAAAACTGTTTTTTTCATATCACTTTGTTGTTTGTATAACATTTATTTGTTTATTCATACACGTCCAGACAATGGTTAATTATCCCTAACACACTAATATACATGTGTTCCATTTGTCTTATACAGTAAAATGCGTGCCAATATGGAATGTGCAAATATACACATTATTTCCAATAATGCAAGAAAAAAATGTTCTGGCGCTGGGACGAGGAGGGGGACAGCATGAGGGTGGACCCGTAGAGGTGCCGACGCTGAGCTTACTCGCTGTAGTAGACGCGCTTCACTCGGGGCGAGACGGAGGTGAGTATCTCGTAGGGGATGGTGCCTGCGGCCTGCGACATCTGCTGCATGAGGTGTACATCGCCGAAGACCACGACCTCGTCGCCCTCGCAGCAGTCCACCCCTGTGACATCGAGGAAGCACATGTCCATGCATATATTGCCTATTATCGGCACCTCGCGGCCTGCCACTGAGACGCGGCCGCGCCCCTGTCCGAGGCGGCGGCACAGCCCGTCGGCGTAGCCTATGGGGATGATGGCGATGCGCGAGTCGACCTGCGCCACCCAGTGGCGGCCATAGCCCACGGAGTCGCCTGCGGCTATATGCTTTATCTGCGAGATTCGTGTCTTGAGGCGGCTCACCGGCGCAAGATGCGCCTGCACGTCGGGCTCGGGGGCATAGCCGTAGAGGCCTATGCCCAGGCGCACCATATCCATCTGTGCCTCGGGGAAACGGGCTATGCCCGACGAGTTGAGGATATGGCAACAGATATCATCCTGCCCGAGTCGTTGGCGCAACGCGCCGTTCCACTGGCGGAAGAGACTGATCTGGCGGTTGGTGAAGTCGTCCATCGACGGGTCGTCGCTACAGGCCAGGTGCGAGAATATAGAGCATACACGCAGCGGGCAGTCCTCGCGCGAAAGCCTGTCGGCCAGCTCGTCGACATCGTCGCCCGAGAAGCCCAGCCGGTGCATACCGGTGTCGAACTCCACATGGATGGGTATCTTCGCGCCGCGGTCTTTATAGAGGGCTGCCGCCTGACTGAAAGCGTCGAGGGTGCGGAAGCTATATATCACTGGCTCAAGGCCGTATTGTATAATATTGTCGAAGCAGGCCTCCTCGGGGTTCATCACCATGACGGGCAGACTTATGCCGTTGCGGCGTAGCTCGACGCCCTCGTCGCAGTAGGCCACGGTGAGGTAGTCCACATGGTTGTACTGCAGCCTGTTGGCCACCTCGACCATGCCTGCGCCGTAAGACGACGCCTTGACCATGGCCATCAGCTTGGTGCAGGGCCTGAGCAACGAGCGGTAGTAGTTGAGGTTGCGCACCAATGCGTCGAGGTTCACCTCCATGACGGTCTCGTGCAGCTTGCGCTGCAACAGCTTGGCTATCCGCTCGAAGCGGAACATACGTGCACCTTTTATCAGCACCGTCTCGTTTTGGAACGACGCGAGGTTGCAATGCTGCATGAAGTCTTCGGTAGTCGGATAGAAGGCGGCATCCATACCGCTGAAGGCTTCGCTGTTGCGTGCTATCGCCTCGCCGATGCCTATCAAGCGCCGTATGCCGCGCTGCCCTGCCAGCTCGGCCACACGTCGGTACAACTCCGCCTCGGGCACGCCGGTCTGCAGCATATCGCTCACGATGAGGGTCTTGCTTGTATGCTGCTGCTCGTGGTGCACAAAATCCAGCGCTATGGCGAGCGAGTTGAGGTCGAGGCTGTAGCCATCGTTGACAATGAGGCAGTTGTTGACACCCTCCATCAGCTCCATACGCATGGCCACCGGCGCGAGCCGCGCACAGCGCTCGGCAATCAACGCCCCGCTGTAGCCTTGCAGGAAGAGGAACGAGACACAATGCATGGCGTTCTCGACGCTGGCACGGTCGACGAAAGGTATACGTACCTGCACCGTCTCGCCGCCACGGCGCACCGTAAGCACCGAGCCGTCGGTTCCGACCTGCACGTCCACCAGTTGCACCGCATCGTCGGCCGAATGGCCCCAGGTGAACCGCTGCACGCCGCGCAGCTCGGACGACTCCTTCACAGCGCTGTCGATGTCTTTATAGTCAGAGCAGTATATAAGGCTGTCGCAGTGCACAAAGAGCCGCAGTTTCTCGTCTATCTTCTGGCGCCTGTCGGCGAAGTTCTCGTCGTGCGCCGCACCTATGTTTGTGAATATGCCTATCGTTGGTTCAATGACCTCGCGGAGCCTCTCCATCTCGCCTGCCTCGCTTATGCCAGCCTCGAAGACACCCATCTCCGAATCGTCGGCCAGCTGCCATACCGATAACGGCACACCTATCTGCGAGTTGTAGCTCTTGGGACTTGCCACCACCCTTCTGTCGCCAGCCAGCAGCTGCACAATCCAGTCCTTGACGATGGTCTTGCCATTGCTCCCCGTGATGCCTACCACGGGTATGCGGTGTTGCCTGCGCCTGGCTGCCGCCACTTGCTGCAAAGCCAGCACCACATCGTCGACTATCCACACGTTGGCATCCCTGCAGCAACCCAGCAGGCCGTCGGCATCGGCCGTGGGCACCACGAAGTTGCGCACGCCAGCGTCATACAAGGCAGGCACGAAACGCACGCCGTTGTTGCGCTTGGTGGGTATGGCAAAGAACAACGCCCCCTCGGGGCTGCCCGCCTTGCGGCTGTCGGTGAGCAGCGACACCACCTCGGCATCGGGGTTTACAATCCGGGCTCCCGTATGCTGTATTGTCAGGTTAATCTCCGAAGCTTTCATATTCAATTCCTCCAACGATATAGGCGTAATAACGCAAAAACCGGCTAAATAATATCAACAGGGCTCAACAATCCTCAGAATACGGCTTCCGAGGTGGCAGTTGAGGCACTTCTTGTTGCCGCAGTACTCGTTGTGCAGTTGTATGAGTGCCTGCGACTGTGCCGCACTGTCGGCCTCCACGCCAAGCCCTTTCCACATACGCACGATGTTGTTGTCCTCGGGCGGCAGCTGCTGAAGCAAGAGGTAGGCACGCTCGCGCAGCGACTCGTCGTCGTGCTTCACCCCGTATTCAAAAAGCAGAGGCACCCATGCGTTGATAATCAGATTGCAGGCCATAGCCTCGCCCGTCTGTACGCCATGCGCAGCCTTCGATGGACGGTCGAACCGGTAGTGGTCGCGCCAATAGGCCGACGCTTCGACCTCGAAGCTGTGCCGCAGAAGCGCAGCGTCGTTGTTGTCGAGCAATTGCGAGAAGAGCCCGTGCGAGCGATGCAGCAAGGCGGCGAACTGCGATATCCTCAACGTGGGGAACCCCGACGGCCGCAGGCGGAAGAACTTCCACCAGGTGCCGTCAATGGGCGTGAGGTTGTAGGCCTTGCGCATATACCGATACTCTGTCTGCATGCGCAGAGGGTAGTCGTCGTCGAAATCCTGCTCCAACATGCCGGCCTGGCCAAACAGCAAAGCCTCGATCCTGAACAGGTCGTCCTTAATCTTTGCCACCACGCCCAGCGGCGTGGCCTTTGCCAGCATCTCGAAGGCGAAAGCATTGGTGCGGCCGCCAAAGTAACGCGCCACAACCAAATAGCAGCAGTCTGTCCAACTGCCATTGGCATGGTTCAGCAACCGCTCCACATCGGCCGTCTTCCGCTCAATGCGTTCCACCGTGAGCCGTTCCATCCAGCTGTGGAGGGTGAAAGGCGGCACGCTTTTAAGCCATTGCGCACACGGCACCTCGGCTGTAGACGGCGGATTCATAAGCGCCTCGTAGTGCGCAAGCACATGGCCTGGGATGCGGCCCCGCAACTCCAACGTAGGGGGCGTGCGCCCGTTGCTCATCACTATGTCGGCATCGTGCTCGTACACCACATGCAGCACCACATTGTCGTACGACTTGTCGTCGCTGTGGCCGTGTCGGTTCCAATCAGAGCTGTGTATATGAACCTCCACGCTGCCAACCCATTCCAGACTCCCGATAGATATATGGGCATTGAAGAAGTCGGGACCTGCGTCGAGGTTGAGGTCGCCGCTGCGCATCACCTTGAGCGGCTGCCCGTCGGTGGTTACAAGCGGCTCCTCGAGCAGCTTGTGCTGCCATATATATTGAAGGAAAGCCTCGTTCACCGGTCGAAGAGGTCTTTCATCTTGTCAAAGAATCCCCGTTCCTGCTTGGAGGGGTTGGGCTTGAAGTTGGGCGACTCCTGCAGCTTCTCGAGCAGAGCCTTCTCCTCGCGTGTGACGCTCTTGGGCACCCACACGTTGACACACACCAGCAGGTCGCCGCGGCCGTAGCCGTTGAGCGACGGCAGTCCTTTGCCGCGCAAGCGCAGCACCTTGCCCGAAGGCATGCCCTGCTCTATCTTGACCTTGACCTTCCCGTTGAGGGTCGGCACCTCGAGGGTCGTGCCCATGGCCGCCTCGGGGAAGGTTATATAGGCGTTGTAATAGAGGTTGCTGTCCTGACGCTCAAAAACCTCGTGTGGCTGTTCCTCCACCACGACGATAAGGTCGCCCGGCACACCGCCGTGAGGCGCGGCGTTGCCGCTGCCGCTCATCGACAGCTGCATACCATCGGCAACACCTGCCGGTATACGTATGGATATCACCTCGTCGGACTTCACTATGCCTTCGCCGTGGCAGTCGGGACATTTGTCCTTGATTATCCTGCCTTCACCACCGCAGTAAGGACACACCGACTGCGTCTGCATCTGTCCCAGTATGGTGCGGCGCACCTCGGTAACCACGCCGCTACCGTGGCAGTGCGAGCAGGTCTCGTAGGCATTACCACGCGCACCCGTGCCGCCGCAGGTCTTGCAGGGCACATATTTGTTCACTCGCACCTTCTTCTCGGCACCTTTGTCAATCTCTTCGAGGGTCAGCTTAACCTTGATACGCAGGTTGCTGCCGTGCATCACCCTGCGCCCGCGGCCTTGCGCCGAGCCGCCGAAGCCACTGAAACCGCTGAAGCCGCCACCTCCAAACAGGTCGCCGAAGATATCGCCGAACTGCGAGAAGATGTCGTTCATGTTCATGCCGCCGCTGCCGTATCCGCCAGCGCCGTCCAGTCCCGCATGACCGAACTGGTCGTAGCGAGCCTTCTTGTCGGGATTGCTCAGAACATCGTACGCTTCCGCAGCCTCCTTGAACTTCTCCTCGGCATCCTTGTCGCCGGGGTTGCGGTCGGGATGGTACTGCAGAGCCAGCTTGCGATAGGCTTTCTTCAACTCATCCGGAGTGGCGTTCTTCCCAACGCCGAGTACCTCGTAATAATCTCTCTTTGACATATCTGTATTCTATCCTTATTTCGCTTTGTTTATACCGCAACGACGACCTTGGCGTGTCTCAGCACGCTGTCGTTCAGGTAATAGCCTTTCTCCACCACATCGACCACCACGCCTTTCTGCGTCTCGTCGGTGGCAGGGAACTGCGCGACAGCGTCGTGTATGTTGTCGTCGAACCGCTCCCCTTTAGCCTCGATAGGCTTAAGGCCTTTGGATTGCAACGTATTCACCAACTTGTTATAAATCAGCTGCACACCCTCGCGGGCATCGTTGTCTTCGGGAATCGTGGCCAGAGCGCGCTCCATGTCGTCGACAACGGGAAGTACCAGTTTTATAATGTCGCGGCCTCCGTTAAGCAGCAACTCGGCTTTCTCGTGCTGGGTGCGCTTGCGGAAATTCTCGAACTCTGCCATGGTGCGCAGGTACTTGTCGTTGAGCTGGACAAGTTTCTCGCCCATCTCCTGCAACTTTTCATCGTTGTTGTCGCGGTGACGCTCGAAGCGGTGCTTGCGCATCTTCTTTTTACCGTCCTGTTCTTCATCGTTTTTATCCACCTCTTCGGTCGGCGTGGATGCCTCGTTTTTGGTGGTCTCGTTCTCTGCCGCATCCTTGTCGCGTATGTCATCGTTCACCGGCGTCTCCTGCGTTGCGGTTTCTTTATTTATCTTTTCTTCCATTATCTTGTGTATGTATTTTTAATTATATAATTCCAAGCTATTTACATTGCTGTGGCAACCATAGTTGCTTCATGCAGACTTATATGCATCAAAAATCACACCAAAGCGGCCCTAACTGACAATTTGTCACCACTTGAACACATCCTGCCAACGCGCCGGCCGCCTGTCGGAATACCACGCAAAACCCGGCAACAGACGTTGGTCGGCAGGCAATTTCGACAGCGGATAGGTGTACATGTCGGGGGCTCCGTATGTCACAACCCTGTCGGGACTCTTGTCGTTGAAATATATACGCATGTCCTTCCCCGTGCCGACGTTGACCCCTATGAGCATCTGTATGCCTTTCTCGGGCTCCTCGGTTATATGGTACACCGTCTTGACGTTCTCGAACACATCGGCGTACAACGGCGAGCCTTTGTCAAAATGCACGACGCCACGCGCGCCCGACACCTGGTTGAACTTCAACGAGTCGACCTTCTCCACCGTGAAACAGTGGCCATCGAGTTTGGCGAGCTTGACGGCTCCGCTGTCGAGGAATATACTTATCGTGTCGGCAGTGCACTGCTGTTCGCCATACCAGGCCACAGGGCTGTAATAAAGCACTATCAACGAGTCGACGACCGAATAATAGACCGAGTCGCTCATGCCCTGCACGTCGTCCCTGTACAACTTGGCCTTATGATAGGCATGCACAGCGCAAAGTTTGTTGTTCTCATCGCTGTACAGATATATGGTGTCGGCATGCATGTAGAGCGTGTCGTCCTTGTCGACATAACGCACCAGCGCACTGTCGGTCACATAAGAATAATGCTGTTCCTGGTTGTTCTCGCCGTAGCCGCCGCGGCACACCGTGTTGTTGACCGTGTCGACAATGCACACATGACCTATGGCTCTGGCGTGGTTGGTCTCCTCGGAATAGTGTAACGTATCGCATTCCAGCGTCTTGGCTCCATTCTCGACTCTCGACGCACGGTGCGACACCGCATAACGGCTGGCCGAATAATAGAAGCCTTTCTCGCTGTACACCACGGCGCTGTCGCTGTATATCCTCGTGGCGCTTACTATGTCGGCCCGCTCGGTCTTTGTATTGTATATAAGCGTGTCGGTGTACAGACTCGACGATGTGTCGGCAAGCACCACATCGCCGTAGATATAGAACTCGTCGAAAGCCGAGTTGTAATGGCCTTGACGGCTGTCGAGGGTGCGCCGTCCATTGACGGCATGGCCCCACTCGGTGTACGTCGCCGTCTCGGTGTTGCGGTCGTACACGAGGTTGTTGCTCTTAAGCACCGTGCCGCCGTCGATCAGCCGCACAGTGTCGCCCCAGATGTTCAGCACCTTGGTGTTGCCGTCGTAATACAGCCGCTGGCCATACACCACGGTAGTATCGGTGAGGATTATCTTGATATTGCGGAAAGCCGTGAAGTCGTTACGCTGAGTGTTGAGCAACGCCGAATCGGCATAGAGCACCATGCCTTCATGATGTGCCTCCACCTTCTTGTACAGTATCCACACGTCGGGGTCGACCTTGTCCCTCGTACCCATGCCTGCCTCATACGTTATCAGCTTCTGCGCCTCTACATGCTGCACGCCGACAACCATAAGCAAAGCAACAGCAGCATACCGCAGCATACCACTCGCTTGGGTCAGGCATTTAGGCTTTAGACATCGCAACGACATATCAGACTATAATGTTATTCAAAAGTAAAAAAGGGCGCCTGCGGGCGCCCTTTTTATCATGTCCGGAGCAGGACTATTTCTCTGTACGCGAACCGAGACGGTCCATGGCGCAACGGAAACCGATCCATGCGGTGGACTTGTCCTGATCGTAGAAGCGGCGTGTGCCGGCCTGCATCCAATAGGCCCTGTCGGCCCACGAGCCGCCCTTCACGACACGCACCTTGTTGCTGATCAGAGAGGCAACCTCTTTCGACTTGGAGCTCTCGCGGTGGTACATCATGTTAGTCACGCTGTCGGGGTTGTTCAGCATAGCCGAACCCTCCTCCTCTTCGCCTGCACCTCTCTCGTCGTCACTCTCGTCCTCTGCGGCCCACGAGGAGATGACATCCTTCGTCTCATAGTTGTAGATATTGGATGTATAGTCACCATCCAGGTAGTTGATGTTGTCGGCCTGACGGTAGTTGCGACGGTTCAGGTCGTCGTCGACGTTCACATAGGTGATGTTACCTGTCGTGTCGTTAATCTGCACCTCGTCGTCAATTATCAGCGCCTGCTGATACACGTTACCACGGAAGGGGTTCATATCCTCGCCACCCGTTGGGTTGGCATCCTTACGATACACATCCATGCACCACTCGCTCACGTTACCGGCCATGTGATACAGACCGTAGTCGTTGGGGAAGTACCACTTCACCGGAGCGGTGTAGTCCCAACCGTCGTTCAGGTTGCCGGCCACACCCATGGCATCGCCGCGCGAACGCTTGAAGTTGGCAAGGAACTGGCCGTAGTATTTCGAGTTGGGCGAGCGGAGGCTCTGGCCCGACCACGGATAGGTGCGGTGCTCAACGATACGCTCGTCGTATGTGCGACCTACCAGACCCAGGGCTGCATACTCCCATTCAGCCTCTGTGGGCAGACGGTAGCTTGCGCTCAGTATACCGTCGGCCACTCTGACCTTGCGGGGCTCGCCACCGGCACTGGGGTCGAGGTTCTCAAGTTCTTTCTTCACCTCGCCGCGGTACTGACCTGCGAGGTACACGTCGGTCTGGAACGCCGTGGCGGCCGACAGGTCGGTGAGGTCGAGCAGTATCACACCAGCCTCAACCAATATGCGCTCGTTGACACGGTCGGTTCTCCATTTGCAATAATTCATGGCCTGCTCCCAGCTCACGCCCACCACGGGATAGTCGTCGTAGATAGGGCTCTGGAAGTAGAAGTCGACGAAGCCCTCGCGCCATGCCAGCTTGTCGCGCCAGGCATTGGTGTCGGGATACGCCACGCGCACGCGCTCGGGATATTCCTCTCCATAGGCGCGTTTCATCCAGTAGATATACTCACGATAGTCGCGGTTGGCCACCTCGGTCTCGTCCATATAGAACGACGACACCGTGACGGTATGAGCTATGTTGTTCCACTCGAAACGTGCATCGTCGCTCATACGGCCCATGGTGAACGAACCGCCCTCAACGAAGACCAGACCGGGCTGCACCTGCTGCTCGTGGTACTCGTCATCGGCAATTTCAAAGCCACCCCAATCAGGGTCATTGTAATTCCAACCTGTTGTGCTGGATTTCTGATGGCTGCAACCGCTCAGAAGGGCGCCTGCAACAGCCATGACACATACAAATCTGATTAGTTTCATAAATTATCAGGGTTTTGTTTTCTATTCTATACTTATACGTTTTTACCTTTAAAAAGTTGCGTTGCCGCTCTCTATTTATCTATAATTAACATTTATTAGAACGACGGGCAACGTATTGCTTTGACTTTATGCTTCTGCTCGGGGCACGGCAGCAACACGCCGAGGCTTATTTCATGCGAGCCTGCGGTGTTGTTGGCAAGCTTCGACACCGTGACGTCGTAGCTGTAGCCCACCTTGAAGTAGTCCTGCTGCACGCCCACCATGAAGATGAAAGCGTCAGAGTTCTCTATGCCGTTGCGGTACCACATACCGACGAGGAACGGCATCCAGTCGAGGTAAATACCATAGTTGAAGTAGTGCATGCCAGCCTGGTACTGATACACGAGGTTGGGCGACACCACTGGGGTGCCCAGACCCAACGAGGAGGTGCGGCGACGGTCTTCGGCCAGGTTCACCAAGCCACCAACGTTGGCGGTGAACTTCATGGGCAGCTTGGCAACACCGTAGAAGCCGTTGCTGGGCTGCGTGAGGTGCGATGCGGCGAAACCGGCGTACCACGAAGGACCATACACCAAGGCACCGGCGTTGAAGTCGGCATACCACACGTTGGTCTTGTCGGGCATCTGAGCCGATGTCATGCCCGTGAAGCCGTAGATACGGTCAATCATGTCGGGGAAACGAAGCTCGTCCCAGTCAAGGTTGGTATTCACTATTGCCGCCTGAAGGGCTGCATTGACAAATATTTCTCTGGTTACCTGAAAACGGAAAGCATACATCATCGACGCCATGTTGGTCGAGAGGGCGCCGTGGTCTCCCTGACGGTCGGTGAGGACCTGGAAACCTATACCTCCGTGCAATCCGTTGACATACTGGTCGTATGACACCGACACGGTAGTAAATGCGCTCACCAGCGCCGGCCATTGGTTACGATAGCTCAGCGAGATGCGGGGGCACACCTTCGAACCGGCAAAAGCGGGGTTCATGTACAGCGGATTTGCATAGAACTGCGAGAAGATTACATCTTGCGCTTTGACACCCTGCACCGCCACTGTCAGCAGTGCTATCGTCAGCAAGAGTTTCTGTACTTTTTTGATCATAATTTTGAGTATAAAATACGCCTAAAATCAAAAAGCAATATTACGATTTTTTTCCCAATTAAACGATATTTATTTAAAAATATTTCGCAGTCCGCTATTTTTCAACAAATTATTTTTTAGCATCACAGCTGTTTTGCTCGTTTTTTTCGACCTTCTAAAGCCTTATTTTTCAAAATTTCGTGGTATTTTCATCACTTTTTTCATGCCTCTGAAACGCTGTTTCCCCACCCCTTTTCCGACCCTCTTTCCGCCCTCCGAAACCACCCCTCGATAAAACCCATAAACCACCCCATTTTTGATCGTAAAAATGGCCACACAATAAAACCGCCCGTTCGTCGTTTTCCAAATTGTATTTCAAAACCCACATTGTAGTCTCTTTTGAGTCGTCTTCTTTTATGAAAACCGATATTGGAAACCCTTCCTTGATGAATATTCTACCCATTCATAACCTCATGCGTAACAGCATTATATCCTTACGTAAAGTAACCGCCGTATTGGTCGCCTTATTGACCAGCATGGCGGCTTTCGCCCAGACCTCCGACATGCTGCAGCCGTCGCCCCTGGCACAAGGCAGCTGGACGAGGATCACCGTCGACCGCGAAGGCATCTACCGTGTCACTGCCTCCGACGTTCCGGCACTCTCCGGCACCAGCGTGCAACAGATTGCTCTCTACGGACTTGAGGGCGGAGCACTCAATGAATACAACGCCGACACTCTGCTGTCGGGGATCCGCCAATGCGCCGTGTGGGTCAACGACGCCAACGGCGACGGCATCTTCAACGGCAGCGACGCCATCGTCTTCTACGGAGAGGGGGGTTCCGTGTGTCGCTACAACAGCTTAACGCAACGTCTTACATACAACGTAAACTCTTACGAATTACACAATTACTATTTCCTCACCACCACCCACACCGGCGCACCTCTCCGCGTGCAGCAGGCCGAGGCTACTGCGTCAGCAACACTCGTGCGCACCACGTTCCCGTCGCTGGCATGGCTGAACCTCGAATCGGTCAACGTGCATCAGACTGGCAGCGTGTGGGTTGGCGACCGTTTCAGCAACTCCAACGCCTCGCGCCGCTACACCCTCGGGTTCCCCGTCACTCCGGCCGCAGGCACCGCCGTCGACGCCACCCTCGGAGTGGCTATCGGCAACGAGTCGGGTGCTTCGTTCACTCTCACGGGCAACGGCGGCAGCGTAACTGCCTCAATGGGTGCACATACGCCATACGTTTCATCGCACGGAACGCTGACTTGGGGCGGCGGCGACAGCATGACTCTCACCCTCTCGTTCCTCCCCTCCGAATCGGCATCAATAGGCTACCTTGATTACATAGAATTAAATGCCGACCTGCCGTTGCGCTACAGCGGCAAGCCTTTGATATTCCGCGGAATGCCAGCAGGCGGCAGCGTCGAATATCGCATCGCCGGTGCCACGACCGGACTGCGCGTGTGGGATGTCAGCGACGTATGCAACCCCATCGAGCAGACCCTGACAATTGGCAACGGCCAGGCCTCTTTCGTGGCCAACGCGCAGACGCTCCGCACATTCATAGCCTTCGACGGGCACTACTCTTCGGTGAACGCTACCGCCGCTGTGTCCAACCAAGACCTCGCCGGTGCCGTGCCTGCCGAGCTCGTCGTGGTGTGCCATCCCGACCTCAAGGCTCAGGGCGAGCGCATCGCCGCCCTGCACCGCACCCACGACAGCCTCTCAGCCCTCGTGGTCACCACCACGCAAGTCTACAACGAATACTCGTCGGGCCGTCAGGACCCCATAGCCATACGCCACTTCCTGCGCAGCAAGTACGAGGCGGCTCTTGCCGACCCTGCCCTGCCCATGGTGCGCTACCTCCTGCTGCTGGGCCGCGGCTCCTACGACAACCGCAACATCCTCGGCAAGAGCGCATTCTCAGTTGTAATGTATGAGTCGCGCGAGTCCTTCGAGAGCGAAGGAGGCTCCTACTCCACCGACGACATGTTCGGCTATCTTGAAGCGGGCGAGACGGGTTACGTACACGAATCTCTTGAGATTGGCATCGGGCGCCTGCCCGCCAAGAGCGTCGCCGAAGCTACACTCATGGCCGACAAGATCGAGCAGTACCTCACCAAGTCCGACATCGCCGACCCCTCGGGACGCGGCGACTGGCGCAACTACATAGCCCTCCTGGCCGACGACGCCGACCCCAGCCGCACAGGCGACACCAGCTTCACCTCGTCCTCCGAGTACACCGCCAACAAGATTCTCGAGCGCCACCCTCACTACAACATCGACAAGATATTCTCCGACGCCTACGTGCAACAGTCTGGCGCCAGCGGCTCCTACTACCCCGACGTCAACAACGCCATCACCCAGCGCATCAACAACGGCTGCCTGATATTCAACTACGTAGGACACGGCTCTCCGCGCTACATAGGCACCGAGCGCTTCATCGACATAAGCGACATAAGCAACTACCACAACAACGGACGCCTGCCTTTCTTCATGGCAAGCACATGCAGCTACAGCCACTTCGACAACCCCGACGAGCTGAGCGGCGCCGAAGCCCTCATGCTCTCTCCTGCCGCCGCCATCGCCGTGCTCTCGGCCACACGCCCCATAAGCCACAGCCAGCAGTTCAACACCGACCTGCTGCTCAACACCCTCAACCCCTCGCTCCGTCTGGGCGACGCCTTGCGGCTCTCCAAGAACGCGCTGCCTGCGCCTCACGCCTTCTGCCTCCTCGGCGACCCTGCCCTGCGGCTCTCCTTTGCCGACAACGACGCCGTGGTTACGAGTATCAACCGGCGCGACGTGGAGCCTGGCCGCAACGACACTGCACTGGTGCTCTCGCAGGTCACCGTCGAAGGCGAGATACGCGACGCATCGGGACAGCTGCGCTCCGACTTCGACGGCTACATCTTCCCCGTGGTCTTCGACCGCAAGATGGCGGCTCGCACCCTGGCCAACGACAACGAAGGCTGCGAGGTGGACTTCACCCAGCAGAAAGGCATCCTCTACAAAGGCCGCCACGACGTGCAGGGCGGACGCTTCTCCTACAGCTTCACCGTGCCGCGCGACGTGGCCTACAACTTCGGCCAAGGCAAGCTCAGCCACTACGCACGGCAGGCCGACGGCAAGGCCGACGCCGCAGGTCAGTACAGCAACATACTCTTCGGCGGCTTCAACGAGGAGGCCGACCTCGACGTGGCGCACCCCACCGTGCAGCTCTTCATCAACGACAGCCTCTTCCTGCCCGGCGGCACCACAGGCTCCTCGCCCACACTCCTCGCCCAGTTCTACGACGAGGTGGGCATCAACGCCTTCGGCAGCGGCATAGGCCACGACATAACGGCCACCATCGACGGCAACCCCAACAACGTCATTATCCTCAACGACTTCTACGAGTCCAGCACGAGCGACTTCCGCAACGGTTCTCTGCGCTACACCCTCCGCAACCTGATCCCGGGACACCACAGCATCACCGTCAAGGCGTGGAACATCTATAACTACTCAGCCTCAGCCACCATCGACTTCTGCGTGCGTACCGAAAACAACGGCGGCGACAGCAGCATCATCGGACGCTTCATCACCTGCCCCAACCCGGCAAGCATCGAGACACGCCTGCAAATAGAGCACAACGCACCCGACAGCATCGCCGAGGCCGTCGTCATGATCTACAGCGCACAGGGACAGCTGGTGCGTACCCTGCGGCCCGCCATCCGCAAAGGCTCCTACGTGGCAGGGCCCGCCGTGTGGAACTTCTGCAACGAGGCGGGAGCCAAGGTAGCTCCTGGGCTCTACATAGCCCGCGTCACCCTCGTCGACACCGCCGGACGCCAGCACCGCGCCACCGCCAAAATCATGCACCGCCCATAAATATTTCACCACCTCTGCAATAAAACACAACCAACGCCGTTTATTAGTTTGTCTCCTTTATTTACGGGCAGACTCCTGCCGACAAAGGCGCTCACATCATCAAACAATTACATTCACAACATCCCAAAGATTATCGAAGCAACTGTTATCACTTTATAATCAAACAATCACAGTAAAAAACAACTAAAGCAACAATGAAGAAGTCGATTCTATTAGCCCTCCTCACCGTGATAGCAGTGACAGGCCGTGTCAGCGCACAAGACGACGACAATGTGAACCTCTACACCGGACAAACCCACAACTTCATCTCGACAGGCATCCCCATCCTGCTCACCACCCCCGACGCCGTGGGCGGTGCCATGGGCGACGCCGGCGTGGCCTCCGAACCCGACGCCTACTCCGCGCACTGGAACAACGCCAAGTTTGCCTTCATCGAAAACAACATGGGCGTCAGCACCACCTACACCCCTTGGCTGCGCAACCTCGGCACCTACGACATGAACCTGCTCTACCTCGGCGCCTACCGCCGCATCAACAACCGCAGCACCCTCGCCGCCGCCCTCACCTACTTCTCGCTGGGCGAGATTAGCAACACCGACAACGAGGGCAAAGAGCTCGGCATATTCCAACCCAACGAGTTCGCCTTCGACGTCACCTACGCCATGAAACTCAACGACAACCTGTCGCTCGGTGCCACAGGACGCTTCGTGCGCTCCGACCTCACCAACGGCATGGATGTCGACGGCCAGACCACCAAGGCCGCCAACGGCCTCGCCGCCGACGTGGGTATCTACTACCACACCGACATCGACAGCCGCCAGCAGTTCGCCCTCGGCGCTCACATCTCCAACCTCGGTTCCAAGCTCTCCTACTCCGACGAAGACACTCAGAAAGAGTTCCTTCCCGCCAACCTCCGCATCGGCGGTCGCTACACCTTCAAGCCCGACGACTACAACAAAATCAACATACTCCTCGACATCAACAAGCTTCTGGTGCCCACACCGCCCAAGACCGTGGGCGACAGCACCTACAGCACCTTCTACCGCAACATGACCGAGTACCGCAACACCGGAGCAATGCTCGGAGCCATACAGTCGTTCTACGACGCCCCCGGCGGCATCGGCGAGGAGTTCCGCGAGCTGCAGCTATCCCTGGGTGCCGAATACTGGTACGCCAACACCTTCGCCGCCCGCGCGGGTTACTTCTTCGAACACGAGACCAAGGGCGGCCGCCAGTACCTCACCGTGGGCGGCGGCATTCGCTACAATATCTTCACCTTCGACCTCGCCTACCTCATCCCCACCACGCGGTTCAGCCAGAACCCCCTCACCAACACCGTCCGCATATCGCTCACGATGAACTTCGCAAAAAGCAAGAAGTCATGAAGTTCCGCACCGGCATAGGCTACGACGTGCACCGCCTCGTGGCGGGACGCCCCCTGATGCTCGGCGGCATCGAGGTGCCGCATAGCATGGGCCTCGACGGCCACTCCGACGCCGACGTGCTCATCCACGCCGTCTGCGACGCACTACTCGGCGCGGCAGCCTTGGGCGACATAGGACAGCACTTCCCCGACAACGACCCCGCCTACCAAGGCATCGACAGCAAGCTGCTCCTCAAGCGCGTGGGCGATCTGCTCAAGGAACACCACTTCCATATAGAAAACATCGACGCCATAGTCATCGCACAGCAGCCCAAGCTGGCGCCGCACATACCCGCCATGCGCAGCACCATGGCGCAGGTCCTCGGCCTCGACGAGGGCGACGTGGCGGTAAAAGCCACCACCACCGAACACCTCGGCTTCGCCGGACGCGAGGAAGGCATCGCCGCCATGGCCTCAGTCCTACTCTCACTATGAACAAGGAACAGACACTCGAGCAAACCGACAGCTGCACCCTCGAAGACACCGGCTGCAGCCTCGTCCTCTACAACGACGACGTGCACACCTTCGATTACGTCATCAAAGCCCTCGTCGACATCTGCCGCCACACCTACGAGCAGGCCGAGCAGTGCACCATCCTCGTGCACTACAAAGGCAAATGCACCGTCAAGACCGGCAGCTACGAAGAGCTCCTGCCCATGCACACAGCCCTGCTCATGAAACAACTAACCTCCGAAATAATACAATAACATGTCCTGGACCCTCATCATCATCACCCTCCTCATAGGACTCACCCTCGCAGTGCTCGAGATAGTGGCCCTCCCCGGCGGCATCGCCGGAGCCTGCGGCGCCATACTCTGCGCCATAGCCATCTGGCAGACCTACCTCACCCACGGCACCACGGCAGGCCACATAGTCCTCGCCGCCTCGCTGGCCGTAGGCATAGCCCTGCTCGTCTTCTTCCTTAAGTCGCGCACGTGGCGCCACTTCGAGCTCAACGAAGAGGTCGACTCCAAGACCAACACCGTCGACCCCGAGAAAGTCGCCGTGGGCGACACAGGCATTACCCTCTCGCGCCTCGCGCCCTCGGGCAACGCACTCATCAACGGCGTCACTGTCGAGGTGCACACCGTCAGCGAGTTCATCGACCCCGACCAGCCCATCAAGGTCATCGACATCGACGGCTACAAAGTCACCGTCGAGCCCTGCCCCGCCAACTAGTGCCACTAATAATACTAGAGCCACTAGTCCAACTATGAATACTAGAATAAAGAATAACCCCCTAAAAAACACACAAACCCTATGGAAATCATCATTATCGTAGTCATCTGCATCATCGCCCTCGTGCTCTTCCTCTATCTGGTACCCGTGGGCATCTGGTTCCAAGCACTCATCTCGGGCGCACACATCTCGCTGGTACAGCTCGTCTTCATGCGCTTCCGTAAAGTGCCCCCGACGGTGATAGTCAACAACATGATTGCCGCCACCAAGGCAGGCCTCAAGCTCACGCAGAACGAGCTCGAAGCCCACTACCTCGCAGGCGGACATGTCAACCAGGTCGTCAACGCCCTCATCAGCGCCGACAAGGCCAACATGAACCTCGACTTCAAGACCGCCACCGCCATCGACCTCGCCGGACGCGACGTGCTCAAGGCCGTGCAGACCTCCGTCAACCCCAAAGTCATCGACACCCCGCCGGTGGCCGCCGTCGCCAAGGACGGCATCCAGCTCATCGCCAAGGCCCGCGTCACCGTGCGCACCAACATCAAGCAGCTCGTCGGCGGCGCAGGCGAAGAGACCATCCTCGCACGCGTCGGCGAAGGCATCGTCACCTCCATCGGCTCGGCAGTGAGCCACAAGCAGGTGCTCGAGAACCCCGACAGCATCTCCAAGCTCGTCCTCACCAAAGGCCTCGATAGCGGCACCGCCTTCGAGATACTCTCCATCGACATCGCCGACATCGACGTGGGCAAGAACATCGGAGCACAGCTCCAGATCGACCAGGCCAACGCCGACAAGAACATCGCCCAGGCCAAGGCCGAAGAGCGCCGCGCCATGGCAGTAGCCAGCGAGCAGGAGATGAAAGCCAAGGCACAGGAAGCACGCGCCAAGGTCATCGAGGCCGAAGCCGAAGTGCCGCGCGCCATGGCCGAGGCATTCCGCAGCGGCAACCTCGGCATTATGGACTACTACAAGATGAAGAACATCCAGGCCGACACCGACATGCGCGAAAGCATCGCTAAACCCGCCACCTCCCCCAAGCCCAACAAATAAGCCATCTCCCAAGACCTCACAAGGCACCCCCAAGGCTACGCGAGGCACCTCCAAGGCTTAACAAGGCTTTACTTCACGCCAACAATGGCAATATAAATCCCGCCCTCCTACCGGGCACTAATAAAACGGCTGGAAAAACCCAGCCGTTTTTCTTTTTCTATTACCTCTGCTGTTTTGTCAAGCTTCTATGATTTCACAAAATGTGTAACGCAAAATGTGAACAGAGAGATCATATAGGGAACTTCTCTAACACGGAAACCGTTCCAAAAGCACCCCGCCCACACCCTCTTTCTACCCTCTTTTTACCCACTTTTCGCCCACTTTCCACCCTCTTTTCGCCCACTTTACGACTATGATAAATGGTATGTATAAAGAAGGTAAGGAGTACATAAGGAGTTGGCCCCACCAACTCCTTATCAACTATATACTTACGATTTACGTTCTATATACCAAAATCGGGGTGTTGACGAATTTTGGAAATGTTTGGTATTGATTGAATATCATATATTTGCGTGCAAAATACGCTATTTTGGGCTGTTTTGGCGGCAGGGCGGTTTTTTAGTGGTGTTTTGGGGTATGGCTGGTTGGCGGTGCAAGTGGTGGTGTGGCGCGGCTTCGGGATCGTGATTTCCAAATCCATCAATACAACTATTCGAGGTGGGGATATGATAAAAGGGCGTTGCAGACAGTCTGCAACGCCCTTGGGGTGATATGTCAGCCGCGAGGCTGACGGCAAGGGGGACTATTTCTGCGGGTCGCCCATGCGGTCGGTGCCCCAGACGGAGTTCATGGCGGCGAGGCATTCCTGGCGTGTTATCTCGTTTTTGTGCTCGAGGTGGCGCTGGTAGAAGATGCAGCGCGAGAGGCCTATGCGGTTGACGACGACGTCGGTGGCGAAGGCATCGCAGGAGGGTGCTCCGCAGAGGCCGCAGTCGACCTGAGGAAGGAAGTCTTTGAGGCGGTTGATTTTCTCCATCTTCTGGAAGGCCACCTTGCGGTCTTTGTCGAGGGTCATCATGGAGCGGGGCTTGACGGCGTCGACGAGCGAGTGCTCGAGGAGGTACTCGCGGCTGCTGTCCATCTCCTTGTCGCGCGGCATCTCGCCGTTGCGTTCGCGCTCGGCGGCTTTGCGTGCGCGATTGTACATGCGTTCGCCTATGAGGAAACGGTTGTCACAAGAAAGGAGTGCGCCGGCACAGCTCTGGTCGCAGGCGCGGAGCTCGAGGAACTCCACGCTCTCGACTTCGTCATTCTCGAGCTTGTCGAGGAAGTCGATGACGTTCTGTATGCCGTCGATGGCGTAGGAGCGCTTTGCCATGCAGATGCGTCGTTCGCCGTTGGTGAGGGTGGATAGGATGGCGTCGGCCGAGAGGTTGGGCGAGCGCGAGGGCTGGAAGACGTAGTCTTTGCCCTGCTCTTTGATTTTCTTAAAGACGCGGTTGTAGAGCGAGTCCATGTTGATTACGCCGTCGATGATGGAGCGTTTCTCGTCCACGGGCGACTTGACGGCGGCTATCTTGGCGGCACAGGGGGTTACGTAGAAGATGCCTATCTCCTCGCGCGGGATGCCTCGCTCGCCCAGCGCCTTGAGAGCGTACATGGCCGAGAGGTCGATGGGTGCCTTGATGGGCATGATGTTGTCGACGAGCGAGGGATATTTTATCTGTATGAGGCGCACTATGGCCGGGCAGAAGCTCGAGATGTGGGGCTTCTGGTCGGTGTGGGCCATGGCGTAGCGGTTCTTGGCCTCGGCGTAGATGGCTGCCGAGGACTCGACCTCGAAGACGTGGCGGAAGCCCAAGTCCTTGAGTGCGGCGTATATGCGCGACACGCGCATGTCGCTGGGGAACTGGCTGAGGAATACCGCCGGAAGGAGAGCCACGGAGTGGGGGTAGTCGTGGATAGACTTGAAGTCGTCCTGCTTGATGAATATGGCGTCGACGGGGCACGACTCGTGGCACTTGCCGCAGTCGATGCAACGGTGCTCCTGTATGTAGGCTTTGCCGTTGCGTATGCGGATGGCTTCGGTGGGGCATATCTTCATGCAGCGGGCGCAGCCGATGCACTTGGGCTCGTTGATTTCGAGGGCGTGGTAGAACATAATTCGAAGTCTTTAGTTATAAGTTGTAAGCTTTAAGTGGCTGACGCGGACGGGACTTATGCTGTTGGTTGGCCGCCATCGCGGTAAACCGCGCAGCACGGACACATAAACTCAGTTGAAATTCACTTCCATTTCGACGGTGGTGCCCACGCCAACCTCGGAGGTGACGTTGAGCTTGTCGACATTCTTCTGCATGTTGGGGAGGCCCATGCCGGCGCCGAAGCCCATGTCGCGCACTTCGGGGCGTGCGGTGGAGTAGCCTTCCTGCATGGCCATTGCGATGTCGGGTATGCCGGGGCCTTTGTCGGCCACCACCATGTTGATTTTGTCCTCGTCGATGTCGACGAGCACTTTGCCGCCGTAGGCGTGAGCTATGGCGTTGACCTCGGCCTCGTAGAGGGCGACGACCACACGCTTGACGACGGTGGGGTCGACGTTGAGTTGCTTGAGGGTTTTCTTGACAGAGCTCGAGGCTTTGCCTGCGTTGACGAAGTCGCCTTCGATGATGGTGTATTCTTGGTGCACGGTGTTGTTGTTTGAGGGTGTTTTACTTAGAGGTGGGCGGTTGATCAATAGAGAGGCTTGAGGCCTGCCTGATAGAGTATTCCGCAGGTGCGGAACATGGAGTAGCGGCACGAGAGGATGACCATGTCGTTGTCTTCGGCCAGCTCGAGCATCTCGTCGGTGGGTTTCTTGTTGCGCACGATGAGGGCATAGTCGAGGGTGGCCATGTCGCAGGTGCGTATCGTCTGCATGTTGCAGAGCCCGGTGATGAGCAGAGGGGTGTCGGTGAGGGTGAGGACCTCGCTCATAAGGTCGGAGGCGAAAGCTTGGGTGATTTCCTCGTCGAGGCGGTTCTCGCCGGTATGGACGGTGGCATCCAACAGATTTACGATTTCTCGCAATGTCATGATTACTAAATCGTTTAGGTGTTAATAATAATTAGTGTGTAGAAGTTTGAGAATGCAAAGGTACAAAAAATATGCGAAAGCGAGAAGAAAAAAACGCACAGGCCTAATACAATAATATAGCAGAAGCCGCGTTAATATATGAAATCAATCTAAGAATTGGATGGCGACAACGGAGACAGAACACCGGCAAGGTGCGGTTTTGCGTGCTGCGGTGGTGCCGCCGCTACTGAGGCGCGGCGACCGTGTGGCCCTGGTGGCCACGGCACGCAAGGTGACGCCCGAGGAGACGGCTCCCGCCGTGGCGTTGCTGCGGCAGTGGGGGCTGGAGGTGGAAGAGCCCGAAGGGCTGTATGCCGAATGCAACCAATATGCCGGCGACGACAGTCACCGCGCCGCACTGCTGCAGAGGGCGCTGGACGACGAAGGAGTGCGTGCTGTGCTGTGCTGCCGCGGCGGCTACGGCACGGTCAGGATTGTTGACCGCATTGACTTTGCACAACTGTCGAAACATCCCAAATGGATAGTGGGCTACAGCGACGTGACGGTGCTGCACAGCCATGTGCACCGCCACTGCAACATGGCCACGCTTCACGCCACCATGCCGCTCAACATACCAGCCGACGCCACAGCGCGGCGCTACGACGCCACGGAGAGCCTCCGCGAGGCACTTTTTGAAGGCAGGGCCGACATCGTCATGCAGCGCCACGCGCTGAACCGCACAGGCACAGGTGAGGGCGAGCTGGTGGGCGGCAACCTGTCGATACTGTACAGCCTTTGCGGGTCGGCAAGCGACATCGTCACCGACGGCAAGATACTGTTCATAGAAGACCTTGACGAATACCTGTACCATATAGACCGCATGATGCAGAACCTGAAGCGCACAGGCAAGCTGTCGCGGCTAAGCGGGCTGGTGGTTGGTGCGCTGAGCGACATGCACGACAATGCCGTGCCCTACGGCAAGACCGCCGAGGAGATTGTGCGCGAGGCCGTCGAAGAATATGACTACCCCGTGGCATTCGGTGCCCCCTGCGGACACATAGGGACAAAGAACAAGGCCTTGATGCTCGGTGGACGTTACCACCTGACAGCCAACGAGACAGGGGCGACACTAAGCCTCATGAACTTGAATAATGACCAACAATAAGAAGAGACTGTGCTACTAATATACGTGCCCAAACTGACCAACCGCCTTGGCTACACCCTGAACTTGATGTTCAGGGAGATACTGCATGCCGAGTTCGGCATCACAACCGACGAGGAGGCGTTTGAGCGTCACGAGGGCGCCAAACTAGCCTACAACAGACGCCGCATAGGCGACGCCCCGTTCATAAAGCCCGTAGAGCTGCTTTTCCTCACACGCATCGTCGACCAGGAGATAAGCAGCGGCAACGAGGACGGAGTGCCTACCCTGTTCCAGGTGTACGGGCGCGACCTCGACTTCGGCTTCGACCCGCTGGCCGCCACGTTCTACCTGGTGTCGCGCTATGATGAATACCTGCCGCATCGCGAGGACATGCACAACAGGTTCGACGCACATGAGAGCATAGCCTATCAGCTTGGTTTTCTGCAGACACCGGTGGTGGACCGTTTGGCGCTGATGGTGCGCGACAAGCTGGAAGCCCGCTATCCCGACTACAGGTTCCCGCGCAGGACGTTCGACTTTATCGACACCATCGACATCGACACCGCCTACTGCTACCGCCACAAAGGCCTGTTCCGCACCTTCAGCGGCGGGATGCGCGACCTGGTTACGCACCAGCCCGAGGAGGTGGCAAGCCGTGTGCGCACGCTGATGCACAGGGAGAGAGACCCTTATGACACCTTCGATTACATCTTTGAACTGAAGAAACGCTACGCCATAAAGAGGCAGGTGTTCTTCGCACTGCTGTCGGACTACAGCGACTTTGACAAGAACATCTCGCACAACAACAACGACTTCCGCGAACTGTTGCAGCACCTGGCCGATTATGCCAAGATGGGCATCCACACATCGTACTACTCATACGAAGAGCCTGCAAAGGTGGAGCTGGAGCGCGACAGGCTGAGCGACATAGTGCACCGCACGGTGACGCGCAACAGGTTCCATTTCCTGCGGTTCAAGCTGCCACAGTCGTACAAAGTGCTTATACGCAATGGCATAGAGAAAGATTATACCATGGGCTACGCCGGAGAGCCCGGATTCAGGACGGGCACCTGCACGCCGCACCATTTCTACGACCTGGAGAGCGACAGCGAGACCACGCTGAAGGTGTATCCGTTTGCCGTGATGGACGCTACGCTGTGCCGCCACCTCATGATGACGCCCGAAGAGGCGTTGGCGGCTTTCTGCCGGATTATGGACGAGGTGAAGGCCGTAGAAGGCACGTTTATAAGCATCTGGCACAACGAAAGCCTCAGCGACCGCAAGGAGTGGAAGGGATGGAGACCCGTATACGAGGGGATGCTGGCACATGCCAGCGCCCTGATGTACGGCAACGACGGCCCAGCCGAATGGGAGCAACGAACCTCGGCGAAACAACAGACAACAAACGATACAACAACATGATAGTACTAACCGGAGCAGCGGGGTTCATAGCCAGCAACGTGCTTCAGCTCCTCAACGAGCGTGGAAGGACCGACGTTGTCATCGTCGACGACTTCAGCCGCGAGGATAAGCGTTGCAACTGGCAGGGGCTCGGCTATCAGGAACAGATAGACCGCGGCAGCTTCTTCGAGTGGTTCGAGAGCCACGGCGACGAGGTGGAAGCCGTGATACACCTTGGCGCACGCACCGACACCACCGAGTTCGACTGGCGTGTGTTCGAGGAGCTTAACCTCGGCTACAGCCAACGCATGTGGAACCTGTGCAGCCGAAAAGGGATTGCACTGGTATACGCTTCGAGCGCAGCCACCTACGGCAACGGCGAGCTAGGCTACCACGACACACTTGACATCGTTGAGCGGTTGCAGCCGCTCAACCCCTACGGCCGCAGCAAGAACGAGTTTGACAAGTGGGCCATAGGACAAGTTGCCGCGGGGTGTCAGCCACCGTTTTGGGCAGGGCTCAAGTTCTTCAACGTATACGGTCCGCACGAGCAACACAAGGGGCGCATGGCTTCGGTGGTGCTGCACACATATCAGTCAGTGAAACAACGAGGTTACATGGAGTTGTTCCGCTCGCACAGGCCGGAATATGCCGACGGCATGCAGCTACGCGACTTCGTGTATGTTAAAGACGTGGCCGACGTGATACTGTTCATGTTGCAGCAACGTCCCGAAAACGGCCTGTACAACGTGGGTACAGGCAAGGCCGAGAGTTTCCTTGAGCTTGCCAACGCCACCTTCGACGCCATGAGGCGGCAGCGCGACATACGCTTCGTGGATATCCCCGAAGACATACGCGACAAGTATCAGTATTTCACCGAAGCTGACATAACCCACTTGCGAAAAGCTGGTTACGACAAGCCTTTCAAGACCCTCCGCCAAGCCGTGCCGCTATATGTGGAGCAGCTGGATAAATGCAATAAGTAATACGCAACAACGCCTTAACGGTATAATGATAAACTACAAGGAAAATCTCAAGAAAATAAAGGCCTTCGTCTTTGACTTCGACGGTGTTATGACCGATGGAAGCGTGTGGATGTATGCCGACAAGGAGACTGTACGCTGCGGCAATATCAAGGACGGATATGCCATACAATACGCTGTTAAGAAGGGCTATATAATAGCCGTAATCTCGGGCGCGACGTCGGCAAGCATCAACAACCGCATGGAGTCGCTCGGCGTGAGCCAGATATATACAGGACGCGCCAACAAGATGGAGACATACAAGGCGTTTCTGAAGAGGAACCGCCTTAAGAGCGAAGAGGTTGTGTGCATGGGTGACGACATACCCGACTACGAGATGATGAGCAAGTGCGGTGTGGCGGCATGTCCTGCCGACGCTGCAGAGGAGATAAAGGGCATAGCACACTATATATCGCCATACCCAGGCGGGAAAGGGTGCGTGCGCGACATCATAGAGCAGACGCTGCGACTGCAGGACAAATGGTTCCACCCCGATGCCGTAAACTGGTAGACTATAGACTTGATGCTAAAGAAACTCTCGATATTGATGGCTCTCGTTGCCGTGTGCGTCCTGTGCGAGGCGCAGGGCTCTGGCTGGAGAGACACCAACCACACCTACACGATGAAGGCCACCTATTACGCCGACAAGTTCGTTGGGCGCAAGACCAGCAGCGGGGAGGTGTTCAGCCAGGAGCTCTACACGGCCGCCCATCACAGTATGCCATTTCACACTTTGGTGCTTGTAACCAACATGAAAACAGGCAATCAGGTAGTGGTAAAAATCAATGACCGCTGTCCGAAACACGGCGTGATAGACCTAAGCAAGAGGGCGGCAGAGAGCATCGACATCACCCACCGCAACGGTGTAGCCCCCGTGACGGTGCGGGTACTTGGAGAGGAGTATTTCGATTTCTGGAGCCGTCAGGGCGAGATGCGCGAGGTGATGCAGGCGGGCGAGGTATTTGAGAGCGACGAGCCGCTGCCGCCGCCAGAACATACTGAAAAACAGAGTAATAACACACAAGGCACAAACGGAGCACCAAATAACGCGCAACAGGCTGACACCAAGAAACCTACAACTGCGAACGACGGCTGCTACAACCTGAAGCTGTGTTCTATAACTTTACGGCAAGAGGCAAGTGCGACGATAGCCAAGCTGCCGATATACTATCAGGAAAGTGCGGCGGTTGTCACCAACGGCAGCAATGGTCTTGCAGTTATACTCGACCTGAGACAGAGCAGACAAAAAGTCGAAGAGGTACGTCGAGAACTGTTGCGAATGTTCCCCGGCAGCACTGTTATGCAATGTGACAGGTGGTGAGACGCCAATTCATGTAACATAACCTCATCAAAAACTACAAATATCTTGTCTACAATAAATTATCACGTAATTTGTCATCCCCAAATGCTCTTTCGGACAGCGCTGCGAAAAACCGATCAAGACAACATTCTTATTCAAAAAATATTTTATGATATAACATATTGAATTATAATGTTTTGTAAATTTTATTTTATTTTTTAAAGAAAAAAGTAATTCTAAATCAATAAATCTTGCTATCTTTGCAAGTCAAAACCAACCTTGCCTTTAGCGAAAAAAGCAAGGGCGTTTTGGAGCACATATAATTATAAACCAATAGGTTTAAGCAAGGCTAAAGAAGCATAAACATGAAAATCAAACTCGCGAAAATCACATCAATTTTGCTCATGATAGTGGGATTTTCATGCGTGTGCCCCGCTCAGCAAGAGGCGCAGTTCACTCAGTTTATGTTCAACCGTCTGTCGTGGAACCCCGCCACGACGGGAAGCAACGGTTCGATGTGCGCCACGCTGATGTATCGCAACCAATGGTTGGGACTGAAGCTTGACCCGCCTGCACCGGGCGTTGAAGCAGGGTCGACACCTGTCACCTACCTGTTCTCTTTCGAGAGTCCGGTGAAACCTCTCCACGGAGGCTTGGGTGTGTTGGTCTTTAAAGATGATATCGGCTACAATAGTGCCATAGCAGCCTCCATCGACTATGCGTTCCGCATGTATTGGGGCAACGGCGACCTGTCGCTAGGCGTTGAGGGTACTTTCCGCAGCCAGACACTTGAATATCAGCACCTGCGCGGTTACAATGACTTCACGGGCAACCCCTCTAACCCCTACCAGTCGGCTGGAGACCCGCTGCTTAACAATAACAGTGCGCAGAGCGACATGTTGATAGATGTATCGACAGGTCTATTCTATCAGGTGCCGCACCTGTATCACTTCGGTGTGTCGGCCAAGAACCTGCTCGCCGCCCATAGCAATGTGCTTAACTTCAAGAATGCAAGAGTGTTCTACTTCAATGCGGGATATGAATATGTGCTGCCGTCGAACCCATCGTTCCACCTGAAGCCCTATGTGCTCCTCAAGACAGCCTATTTCAGTTCGTATCAGCTAGATGTGGCCTGCCTAGTAGAATATCAGGATGCCTTCTGGGGTGGTGTGAGCTACCGTGTGAACGATGCAGCGTCGTTCCTGTTCGGTGTAAATATAAAGAAATTGCGCATAGGCGCGTCGTACGATATAACCACGTCGCAACTGGGTGTGTACAAGGAAGGCCGCAGCAACGGAACACTTGAGTTCTATCTGCGCTACTGCTTCAAGATAATTGTGCCGCCCAAGCCGCCGTCAATCTACCGCAACACCCGCTTCATTGATTAGCGCTGTTTTGAAACCTTTTTTGAAATATTACGTATAATTACAGAAAACACAAAATCCATCGATAAACAAAAGCCGCAAGGCTGGAAAAAGTAGAAACTAAAACACAAACAATATGAAAAAATTGTTCTTCATGTTTGCAGTGGCAGCCCTCATGTGGGGTTGCGGCACTTCCGAAAGAGGCGAACTCACCGGGGTCGTCGACCGTCCCTATTTCGAGGATATCGACCTGAGCGGAATGGTATTTGTAGCGCAAGGCAACTACAGCATGGGCTCGGGCACACAGAACGCCACCTATGGCATTCCCGCACAGCCTCGTACCATGCAGGTTGCTTCATTCTTTATGGATGAGACGGAGATTACAAACAACGAATATCGTCAGTTTGTGAGTTTCGTTATCGACTCCATCGCCCGCCGTATGCTCGGCGAGGCCGGCATTGACGGTTTCCTTATTGAAGAAGACCAGTATGGCGAGCCTATCGACCCCGCCATGCTCAACAAGAAAACCCCTATCCACTGGTCGGAGCAGGAGGTGCGCGAGGCTCTCGAAGACCTCTATCTGCCTGAGAAAGACCGTTTCTATCGCAGACGCTCCATCGACCCCGCCAAGCTCAACTATGAGTACTATTGGATTGACTATGCAGAGTCGGCCAAGAAAGAGGGTGCAACGACTGTGAAGCAGGAGCATAAAGGCACCATGTTTGCCGACCGTCCGAAGGGTCTGTCAAACCGTTCGTCGCTCATCAAACGCGAAGTGGTGAACGTGTATCCCGACACTCTTTGCTGGGTACATGACTATACCTATAGTATGAACGAGGACTTCACGCGCATGTATTTCACCTCGCCCGCCTACGACAACTATCCTTGTGTCGGTGTGAGCTGGGTGCAGGCCAAGGCTTTCTGCGTGTGGCGCTCCAACTACCTGAACCAATATCTGGAGAGCATCAACTACTCGCTGATGAACGATTTTCGTCTGCCTACCGAGAGCGAGTGGGAGTTTGCAGCCCGTGGCGGTATCGCTGCCGAGAGCTATCCTTGGGGCGGTCCCTATGTGCGCAACCCCAACGGCTGCTTCCTCGCCAACTACGAGCCCCTCAAGGGCGCCTATGACGACGACGGCGGCGTGAAGACGCTGATGGTTGGTCACTATGCTCCCAACGACTACGGTCTGTACGACATGGCCGGCAACGTAAGCGAGTGGTGCTATGACTCCTATAACGAGTCGACCTATATCGTCGCCAATGCAATGATTCCTTACTACAACTATAATGCCAAGGAAGAGGATCCCACCGCGATGAAGCGCAAAGTGGTTCGCGGCGGCAGCTGGAAAGACCAGAAGTACTTCATCCAGGTGCAGACCCGTACCTACGAGTTCCAGGATACGAGCAAGTCGTACATCGGATTCCGTTGCGTGCAGCCCTACTTGGGCCGTGTCAAAGGTGACAACCTGAAAACCGCCACCAACGTGTCGAGATAAAATCAACCTCATGGCGAAATATGAAGACAAAGGTTGAACAAAGCAGCCTTTGTCTTCACGCATAAAAAAGTAACACACAAATAACACAATAATTAAGTAACACAAAAAAACAACTGTTATGAGCTTTATTGACAACTTAGTCCGGAGCAAAGGCTACAAAAACTTCATGTCGAAACTATACGGATGGGGCGCCGCTGTTGTGATTATCGGTGCTCTGTTCAAGATTAACCACTGGCCCGGCGGTACACTGATGCTTATTGTCGGTATGGGTACCGAGACTGTTATATTCTTCCTGTCGGCTTTCGAGCCGCCTCACGTGGAATGGGACTGGAGCCTGGCTTATCCCGAACTGGCCGGTATGCCCGTTGAAGGCGAAGGTGAAGGCGAGCAACTCGCAGAAGGTGAAACGACAACAGTTACAAAGACCAAGTTGAGTTCAGACCCGCTGACGGCTCAGTTGGACCAGATGCTTGAAGACGCCAAGATCAGCCCCGAACTGATTGACCGTCTGGGACAGGGCATGCAGAACCTTGCCGACTCGGCATCGTCGATGAACAACATGGCCACGGCAACCGCCGCCACCGACAAATTCGTGTCCAACATGGATGTGGCAGCCGAAGCAGCCGGACAATTGTTCCAGAGCATGAAAGAGGCTCCCGAAGCTGTTACAACACTTACAAACATATACAAAGAGACTGCTCAGTCGCTCAGTGGTGGCGATGTGTCATATGCCAACGAACTGAAGAAGATGGCCAGCAGCCTTTCGTCAATCAATGCAATGTACGAGATACAGATGCAGACATCTACGGCTCAGCTGGAAGCCACCAAGGAGGTTCAGGACCGTATCCAGACCATGGTGGCCAACTTCGCCGACTCGGCCGACGGTGTGCTGAAATACAAAGAGCAGGTTGATGCATTGACACGCAAGGTGGCTGAACTCAACAATGTGTATGGCAACATGCTTGCCGCAATGCAGACCAGAGTGTGATGCCGTTGGAATAAGTAAAGGCACTAACTAACACAAATGCGAACTAAAAGTAGAAAAGAATGAGTGCATCAAACTGTCCGGAAACCCCGAGACAAAAAATGATACAGATGATGTACCTTGTGTACACCGCAATGTTGGCACTGAACGTGTCGGCCGAGGTTTTGAACGGCTTCAAGACTGTGGGTGATGCAATGGACAAGTCCAACTTCAGCGTTGGACAGAAGATTGTCGACTCCTATGAACAGTTCGACAGAGCCCACGAGAACAACCCCGAAAAGACTGCCGTTCAGTACCAGAAAGCACAAGAGGTACGCAAACTCTCCAAAGAGCTGAAATACTATCTCGACACCTTGAGCTACGGTCTTATATGCTACACACAGGACAAGGCCGAAATAAAGGATCACGAGACTGGCGCAAAATCCACAGTAACACTCAGGCTCGGAGCAAATGACGATGCTTCACAATATTTGATAGACACGGTCAAGAATGTTGTCCGTAAATATGGCTTGGAGATTATAGCCAAGCCTGATAACAACAATGACGGCACACGCTACTTCTTCGAAGGAACCGAAGACAACCCCAGCCCCACCTGCCGCGTCATGACCATGAAGCAGCGTATTATTGACTACAAGCATAAATTGAAGGAGATTCTGGGAGAAGACTCTTCGAATATCCAGATCGCCCTTAATGTTGAAGGTGAGTATTGGAGTGAGCATGCCAAGAAAATGGTGTCGTGGGAGCATCTGAACTTCGACAACACAATTATCATCGCCGACGTGGTGGTTATGTCGCGTCTCCGTTCTGAGGTCATGACTGCCGAGTACGATGCTATCAAGATGCTCTACAACCAGATTACCGCCGACGACTTCAAGTTCGACAAAGTCAACACCCTTGTGCGTCCCAAGACGTCGCTGGTGATACAGGGCGGCAAATACGAGGCTCAGATAGGTATCGGTGCCTTCGACTCGCGTGCAGAATTCCGCGCTGTGATTAACGGCCAGAGTTATGTGAGCGGCGAAGACGGCCTGGTGAACTACAGCACCATGTGCAACGCCCCTGGCGAGAAGAAAATCACAGGTACCCTATATGTGAAAAAAGACAACAATGAAGAGGAGTATCCTTTCACCGAGTCTTATTTTGTCATGGAGCCTATCGCCGTTGTGTCGCTCAGCAAGATGAACGTGGTGTACAGCGGCGTTGACAATCCCGTGTCGATATCGGTGCCCGGCGTGGCAGCCAAGGATGTCGAAGCCACCATCAGAGCCGGTGGAGCAGGTGGAAAGACCGCAGGCGCCGCCACTATTTCGCGCGATCCACAAGGTAAAGCCAGCGACTGGATAATCCGTCCTTCGAAGCAGGGCCGTATCACCGTTGTCGTCGCTGCAAAGACCGACGGCAAAGTGAGCCGCGAGATGGGTACAATGGAAATCCGCGTAAAGAAGATCCCCGAGCCCGTCATTATGCTGGGTGAATACAAGAGCGGTTCTAGCGTTATGAAAGGCGAGTTCTCGGCCCTTAAGTTGCGCTTGGTCATGCCCGACTTCGACTTCCAGTTGCCTACACCTTTGAAGATCTCTCAGTTTGAGTTCCAGGTCCAGGGCAGCGGCAAGATGGGTCAGACAATCAACGGCAGCCAGCTCAACCCCGAGTGTCTCAGTATGATTAACAGCGCCCGCAAGGGTCAGAAGGTCTATATTGACAATGTTATGGTTAAGACGCCCGACGGCGTGCAGCATAACATCAATGCCATGTTTAGAATTAAATAACCTTTAACTTATCCGAATATGAGAAAGTCAGTGTTTATCCTTGGTTTGTTGACCATTGCCATGAGTGGATTTGTGGCGCAGGGCCAAACCATTATCGACGCAGATGAAGAGACCAACTTCAACCATTTCTATGAGAAGAGCCTCACGAAGGGCAAACAGGCCATACCGTATGCCTACCTGCGTGAAAGTGATGTGGTGTGGGAGACGGCCATTTGGCGCACCATCGACTTCCGTGAGAAATTCAATCAGTTCTTCTACTTCCCTACCGATACCGAGAAGGGGACCCAGGGTCGTATCAGCCTGATTAATGCCGTGATGGCCGCTTTGAAAAACGGCGACATCGAGGCATTCGAGACCGACGACATGAAGGTGCCGAAGGACTGGGAGAAGATTGACAAAGAGTTTAACAAAGAGAACACCAAGGCCATTGTCGAGTACGACGAATGGGGCGAGGAGTCGGGTTCGCACGACACCATCATCCGCGAGGAGTTCGACCCCAGCAAGGTGTTCAAAGTCAACCTCAAAGAGTATTGGTATATTGACAAGCAGGACACCCGTCAGAAAGTGCGCATCGTGGCAATGGAATTCATCTATTTCTATTGCAAGGAGCGTGAAGGCGGCGACAAGGACTGCAACGACATCGACATGTTCTGGATTCCCATGAACGACATGCGCGTGCGCAATATCCTTGTCAAGGCCAATGCCTATGACGAGAACAACACCAATGCCTACCGCACCTACGACGATGTGTTTATCGATCGTTACTTCGATAGCTATGTGATTCGCGAGTCGAACCGGTTCAACCGTCAGATTACTGACTATGTGACGGGCACCGACGCCATCGTGGAGTCGCAGACTATCGAGGACAAGGTCTTCAACATTGAGTCGGACATGTGGGAGTACTAAGCAGGTTTATCGCAACAGGAAAAAGAGTTAAGAGTCGTCTATGCGGCGCTTGACTCTTTTTTTCATATTCTATGGCAGGTAAGTCACATCTACGTTCACAAGGTATGCGGACGGCATTGCTGATCGCTTTGCTGTCGCTGCCGGCGGGTTTTGCCGTCGGACAGGTGGTTGACGACGCAGATGTGGTGAACTTCGATGAATACTACAAACGCGAGGAGCTGAAAGGACGGCGGTCGCCGACGCTGCCTTATGTGAGGGAGGACAACGTGATATGGGAGACGGCAATATGGCGCACCGTCGATTTCAGGGAGCGTTTCAACCAGTTCTTCTTCTACCCTATGGAGAAGGAAGGCTATCGCGGCCGCAAGAACATTGCCTACATGCTATGGGACGCCATCGTGGCCGACGAGATGCCAATATTCGAAGACAGCGAACTCAAGATACCCATCGACAACCAGACGTTCGTGTATCGTTTCACCAAGGCCGACACGACTTACCTTGACATTATCGACGAGAACGAAGACTACCATTACGAGGCGGTAATCATACCACGCGAGTTCACCACCGATGATATATACATGCTCAAGCTCAAAGAGATATGGTATATCGACAAGCAGGATTCTCGTCAGAAGGTACAGATAATATGTTTTGCCCTGACCAAGAGCATGTTCAGGGAAGACCAAATGGGCGAGCGCGAGTTTATGGGCTACGTGGACCTTTTCTGGGTGCCTATGCTGTCGCAGCAGGTGCGCAACATGCTGTCGAGTCACGAGACCTATCAGGAGGGCAGTATAGCCCATGCCCCAACCTGGGACCAGATATTCGACACCAGGATGTTCGACAGCTATGTCACCAAAGAGTCAAACCGTTACGACCGTGAGATAAGCGACTACGTGACGGGCACCGATGCCATAGTGGAGGCGCAACGCATCGAAAACAAGCTCTTTGAGCTGGAAAGCGATATGTGGGAGTATTGAATTTATGTCTTTTTATGTAATTTTAAGCGCAATGTTGCGTTATTAATAGCATGAATACAAATCTCGATGCCACCGGTGTCACTCAGTCAGCTCGCGAACGCGAGGTGGAACGTGCATTGCGTCCACACGGCTTTGACAGTTTCGCAGGGCAGCAGCAGGTGCTCGACAATTTGAAGATATTTGTCAGTGCAGCCAAAGAGAGGGGCGAACCACTCGACCATGTCCTCCTGCATGGCCCTCCGGGACTAGGAAAGACCACATTGTCGTATATCATAGCTAACGAGTTGGGTGTCAACATCAAGATGACCTCCGGCCCTGTGCTCGACAAGCCCGGCGACTTGGCTGGAATACTTACCAACCTCGAAACCAACGATGTGCTTTTCATCGACGAGATACACCGCCTGTCGCCTGTCGTCGAGGAGTATCTCTACTCGGCCATGGAGGACTATAAGATCGACATAATGATAGAGTCGGGACCTGCGGCGCGCAGTGTGCAGTTGTCGCTCAAGCCGTTCACTCTTGTCGGAGCCACCACGAGGTCGGGAATGCTTACGGCACCGTTGCGCGCAAGGTTCGGTATCACAGCGCGACTGCAGTACTACGACGCTGCCACGCTCACACAAATTATAAACCGCTCGGCAGGTCTGCTTAACGTAAAGATTACCAGCGAGTCAGCTATGGAGATTGCACGCCGTAGCCGTGGCACCCCACGTATTGCCAACTTGCTGCTGCGCCGTGTGCGCGACTTTGCCCAGGTGAAAGGCGACGGCACGGTGACGCTCGACATAGCACGCTATGCCTTACAGGCTCTCAACGTGGACAGCAACGGACTCGACGAGATGGACATCCGAATCCTGAGCACCATTATCGACAAGTTCAAGGGCGGTCCTGTGGGTATTAACACTATCGCCACAGCCGTCGGCGAAGACCCCGGAACCATCGAAGAGGTGTACGAACCGTTCCTTATCCAAGAGGGCTTCCTGATGCGCACGCCGCGAGGTCGCGAAGCTACCCCTAAGGCCTATCAGCACTTGGGAAAGATAAATTACGGCACTCAGCCCGAACTGTTCTGAGCATTGCTCTATATGTCTTTGGTTATAAGGGCTTAGTGGTCACAGGGCTTGACAAATCTTGTAGTTTTTTACATTTTTTTGTTGATAATTCAAAAAAAAACATTAATTTAGCATTTGGAAACGTAGTGTAATAAATTAGTGTAAATAATTAAAATATAAAGATATGGAAATAAAGAAATCACCTAAGGCGGACCTCGAAAAACGCAAAGGACTCCATTTGGAGATAGGTTTGGTGGTGGCTTTGGCCCTTGCTCTTCTTGCTTTCAACTTGAAGCAGTACGAGAAAGAGGTGAAGCAGCTGCAGCAGCGCGAGGTAATAGATGAAATGGAGGATGTGATGATTACACAGCCCGATCAGGAAATGCCCGAGCCCGAGCCCGAACCTCAGGACAATACAACTGAGATTAAGATTGTTGACGATAACGAGGAGCTCAAGAACGAGCTGGGTCCCATCGATGCTGGCGACGACGCCAACAAAGAGCAGCAGGCCTACACCCCTGTCGAGGTAAAGGAAGAGGTTGAGGTTGTTGAAGAAGAGATTTTCCAGATTGTTGAGGAAAACCCCGAGTTCCCCGGTGGTGAGTCGGCTTTGTACAAGTATCTGAACGACAATCTTAAATACCCGACCGTGGCACGCGAGAACGGCATTACCGGCAAGGTGTATATCAAGTTCGTCGTCGAGAAAGACGGCTCGATATCCCGTGCAATGATCCGTAAGGACATCGGCGGCGGCTGCGGCGCTGAGGCTTTGCGTGTGGTTAACGCCATGCCTCGTTGGAAACCCGGCAAGCAGCGCGGCAAAGCTGTGCGTTCGGAGTTCACACTGCCTGTCTCCTTTGAGCTTCGTTAGTCGAGGGAACACCGCGTGTATTGATTTTACAGACATTAAGGCTGCGTACCGCTACAGGTGTGCAGCCTTTTCCATGAAATGTTTTTTTGACCATGATTGCCATCAACAATCTCGCTGTTCAGTTTACGGGGCAGACCCTCTTCGATAATGTGACGTTCAATATCAACGACAAAGACCGTATAGGTCTGGTCGGCAAGAACGGAGCGGGCAAGTCTACGTTACTGAAGGTGTTGTGCGGATGGCAGCAGCCCGAGTCGGGCAATATCGTTGTGGCGTCGGGTCAAACGGTGGGCTATCTGCCGCAAGAAATGATACCCGACAGCCGCCGCACAATCATCGACGAGGCGCTCACCGCCTTCGAGTCGATAGAGGCCCTGGAGCGTCATCAGGCAGCGTTGTCGTCGCAGGTGGCCGAGCGCACCGATTACGAGTCGCAGGGATACATTGATTTGCTTTCGCAGCTGCACGATGTCACCGAGCGTATCGCCATGCTCGGCGGCGGAGGCCGTCAGGAGCAGGCCGAAAAGATTCTCCTTGGACTGGGATTCAGGCACAGCGATTTCATGCGCCCTATAACCGAATTTAGCGGCGGATGGCAGATGCGTGTCGAGTTGGCCAAACTGTTGCTGCGTCGTCCCGACTTCCTGCTTCTCGACGAGCCCACCAACCATCTCGACATAGAGTCGATCGAGTGGCTGGAATCTTTCCTTACAGGCTACCCGGGCGCGGTGGTGCTGGTGTCGCACGACCGCACGTTCCTCGACAACATAACGAAGCGCACCATCGAGATAACGGCAGGCCGCATCTACGACTACAAGGTGCCGTATTCCGAGTACGTCATCCAGATGCAGCAGCGTCGCGCCAGCCAGATGGCACGCCTCACCAACCAGCAGCGGCAGGTGGCGCAGATAGAGGCCTTCATAGAGCGTTTCCGCTATAAAGCCACGAAGTCCAAGCAGGTGCAGTCTCGCATAAAGATGCTCGACCGTATGGAGATGGTGCAGGTCGACGAGGTGTCGACCGAGAGCATCCGCTTCCAGTTCCAGCCGGCGCCCCACAGCGGCAAGATTGTCGTCGAGGCGCAGCATCTGGGCAAGGCCTACGACGGCAAGCAGGTGTTTTGCGACGTCGACATGCTGATAACCAAAGGCTCCAAGGTGGCTTTCGTTGGCCGCAACGGCGAGGGCAAGTCCACCTTGGCCAAGATAATCGTGGGCGACATCGTCGACTACGACGGCCTCTTCCGCCTCGGCCACCAAGTACAGATAGGCTATTACGCACAGAACCAGGCGGCGATGCTCAACGGCGAGAAGACGGTATTCCAAACCATCGACGACATTGCCGTGGGCGACATCCGGCCCAAGATACGCGGCATACTGGGCAGTTTCCTGTTCGACGATGATGACCTCGACAAGAAGGTCAAGGTGCTGTCGGGCGGCGAGAAAGCGCGGCTGGCTTTGGCCAAGCTGCTGCTTACGCCGTGCAACCTGCTGGTGCTCGACGAGCCCACCAACCACCTCGACATGGACTCCAAGGATATCCTCAAGAACGCCCTGCTGCAGTATACGGGCACGCTCATCGTGGTGTCGCACGACCGTGATTTCCTGCAGGGACTTACCGAAACCCTCTACGAGTTCCGCGACGGGGCGGTGCACGAGTTCCGCGGTGATATCTTCGAGTTCCTCGAGAACAGGAAACTCGAGAGCCTGCACACCCTCGAACGCCAGAAGAGCGCCGAGCGCGAGGAGGTGCGCGGCATGTCGCAGAACAAGCTGAACTACCAGCAGTCGAAAGAGCGCGAGCGCGAGCTGCGCAAGCTGCGCGGCGCCGTCGAGCATGCCGAGAACGAGATAGAGCGCATCGAGAAAGAACTGGCCGTAAAAGACGACCTGCTTGCACAGGCTTCGCCGGCCACCAACGAGCCGGGCTTCTACGAGGCCTATCAAAGCCTCAAGGACGAACAGGCCAAGTGGCTGGAGCAGTGGGAAGAGGCGACGGTGGCGCTGGACGACTTCCAGAACAGCAAGGCTTGACGCGGCGTATATTCGTCCGTCCTTCCGTGTATCCGTAACTTCAAGGCTAAACTACACTGCCATTCCGGCGGCATAGCCGGTCGAGAATGCTATCTGTAGGTTGAAGCCGCCGGTGTCGGCGTCGAGGTTGAGCAGCTCTCCGGCAATATAAAGACCCTCCAGCAACTTGGATTCCATGCTCTTGGGATTCACCTCGCGTGTATCTACCCCACCCTGGGTTATGATTGATTCGTTCTCGTCGTGGTGTCCTGTTATGGTGAACTCCGCGTTCTTGAGGAACATAAGCAGTTTGCGACGCTCCTCGCCGGTTATCTGGTGCAGCCGCTTGAACTTGGCTATCTTGAGCCTTTGCAGGGCAAAGTCGGTGAGCTCGGCGGGCAGCCACAGCCGCAGTGCGTCGTGGAAGAGGCGTGTGCCGTTGCTGTTGAGGTCGCGTATCAGGCGGCGGTCCAGCTCGTCGGCAGGTATGGCGGGCTTCAGGTCTATATGGGCTTTCAGCGTTTCGCCGCTGTGCAGCGGTCGCACGGCATGACGGCTCGCCGCTATGGCTATGGGACCGGCAATGCCGTCGTCGGTGAAGGTCATCTCGCCGAAGTGCTCGAAGAGCTTCTTTCCCGACGCGTTGCTTATGCTGAGCGTCACGTTGCGCAGCACGAGGCCCGTCATTGCTGGCGGTATTGGCTCGCGGCAGGTGAGCGGCGTAAGTGCAGGCACCGGCTCTATTACGTGGTGACCGGCCTGTGCCGCCAGGCGGTAGCCGTCGCCGGTCGACCCCGTCGAGGGGTATGTGATGCCACCGGTGGCCAGCAGCACTCTGTCGGCCATCACCCTCGCCCCACCCTGCAGCGCCACGCCGCGCAGCTGTCGTGCATCTGCATTCTCAGCGGCATCTATAAGCAGCAACTCCACACGGCTGTTGCGCCTTATCTCGGCGCTGGGCAGGGCCTCTATGGCCTTGACGAGGGCAAGGAATACGTCTACCGACTTGCCGCTCTCGGGAAATATGCGTCCGCCACGCTCCTCCGTGAGCGGCACGCCCAGTTCCTCAATGAATTTAACCAGTTCCTTGTTGAAGAACTGGCCGAATGCGTTACGCATAAAACGGGCGTCAGGACCTATGTGCGGCAGGAATTCGGCCATCGGAGCCATGTTGGTCAGGTTGCAGCGGCCTTTGCCCGTAAGGCGCAGCTTGAGCCCCGGCTGCTGCATGCGCTCAAGCAGCACCACCCTGCGGCCGCGCCGTGCGGCTACGAGGGCGGCGGTGAGGCCCGCCGGACCTCCTCCAACGATTATGACGTCGCTATTTGGCAAAGTTGGCAATGTCGTCGGGGTGGATGCAGAGCACTGGAATCTGCGAGGCGTGCACTATCTGCTGTGCGTTGGTGCCAAGGAATATGTGCGATATTATCCTGTCCTGCTCGGTGTTGATAACCAGCAGGTCGGCCTTCACCTCGTCGGCATAGTTCAGCACCGTGTCGCAGTAGTTGTCGTATTTGCGTATCTCGGTTACGTGCGGCACCTGATAGTTGTCCATCTTGCTCTCCACCTGGTGCAGGTAGCCCTTCAGCGTCGAGATGTCGTCGTCGAGGTCGAGCAAGCCGAGTATATGCACCGTCGAGCCGAACAGGCGCGCCATGGCCGAAGCAGGGCCCGCCTTCTGGCGCGAGTAGGTGTTGATGCGGATAGGCACCACTATGCGCTCCAAGTCTTTGTGGAAGTTGAACCCTTCGCGTATTATAAGCACGGGGCACGGTGCATCCTGTATGATGCGGGCCGCGGTGCTGCCAATGAAGTGGCGCTCGTAGCCCGAGGCACCGTTCGAGCCCACAACAATCATCGATGCGCCGAGCTCTTCGGCCACCGAGCTCATCGTGGCGGCCACGCGGCCGTTCTTGATGTGCCAGGTGATGTCGCCGTACTGCATCTTTGAGCGGTATTGCTCGCACAGCTGCTGCATCTTCTCGGCCGCCAGCGTGCTGGCCAGCTCCATGTGCTCGTTGCTCACCAGGAGCTTCTCCTTGCGCACCCAGATAAGCCTGATATCGGTGTGCAGCTTGTTGGCCACGTCTACGGCCAGCTCCAGGGCCAAGTATGAACATTGCGAAAAGTCAGTTCCTACAATGATGGGTTTCATTCTGTTATAACGTTTTATAGTATAGTCGTCGATGTGTAGTTAACCTTGTTATAACGCAAGGTTATTTATATTATTATATTAACGCCACAAAAAAATCCTTTGTAGATTCAACCACGAAGTACAATACAGTTGTGCACTTAAAGATTGCCTTAGTTTCTCAAGGCAACCTCTAAAAATCAGCCCTGAAAGGGCAATGATAAATATAGCCCAAGGCACCGCCTTGGGTAAATCAGCAAGTTACAATAACACGCCCTGTAAGGGCATAACCATAAGGTAACTTCTATAAATTCGTTATATTCGTTTTATGCTTGCATAAATATTCTAAAAATAAATTCGTTAGATTCGTGCAATTCGTGTTCAATAGTAATAAATAGAACTCGCCATAAAAATGAATTATCAGAAGTTCCTTCAATACTTTTCTTCCAACCACCTGGCAAGGAACACGTCATTCAGGCTGTATACCGTCTTCCCATCCTCGGTGCTCTCGTCGATAATGTTCTTTTCCACCAAAGAACCAATGGTACGGTTCACCGATGAAGGGTTGCCAAGCCTGTATTTCCTGAGGAACGGCCGGGCCGTAATCTGCGAGACCTCACCCTCTTTGGCAATGGCAATAAGCAGGTTCCATTGCCCCACGGTCAGCATCTGCTGGTACTGCCCGAACACGACTGAATCCGACTGAAGTATTTGTGCTGCGGCCTCCTTTACAAGCGGCACATCAACCCTGTCTGTTGCCATGTTGTACGCCGTATGGCACAGCCGTTGCGTGAAATAGGTGTGGACGCGAGTCCAATCCAATATATAGTCAATAGTCTCACCGTCTATGTCTATACCGTTTTCTTTGAAACGGCTGCCTATAAAAGCGGAATATACCTCATGGTCGAGTTTATGCAATGTCAGAAATTCAGTGCTACGATAGAAGGGATTGCGTTCCCCTCCGAATATGTCCAGCATCATGTGGCGCTTGCTGCCGCAATAGAGAAAGGTCACGTTGGTCAGATTCTGTATGATGGTGCGCAGCATCGCCTCGACGTTCTTCTCTGGATACTCCCTTATCTGCTGGAACTCATCTATAGCCAACAGGACCTTCTCGTTTTGAGTGTCAAGGAATGTGAGCAACCCCCTAAGTGTTTGCTTCTTATCCTCTTCGTTTTGAAGGGTCAACTGTATCTGCGGGGCCGAAGTCAACGGGTCGTAGGTAACCATCGGACGGAGAGCCTTGATAAACTTGGAAAACTTCCTGCCTGCTCCGCTCTTTTCCGGGATGGCGACCATTATGGCCTCGGATAGCGTCTTGATAAAGTCGTCCAGCGAGCGTGTGGCAAAGATGTCGGCATAGATGGGTATAATAGGTATCTTCTCCGTCTTTATTTCGTCAAAGAGACGGTGAATCAGTCCCGTCTTTCCGATGCGACGCTGTGCAATCAAGGTAGTATCAGCACCCGATGTGCTGTTCGCGAGCAGCGTTTTCAGCTCTTTTTCACGGTCACAAAACAGTTCTTTCGATTTATAAACCCTGAATATGAAAGGATTATCCATAATGTTGCTATTATTTCACACTGCAAATATACGAAAATTCTGTAATTTCACAAAATGTGTAACGCAAAATGTGAACAGAGAAAACATATAGGGAACTTCTCGAACACGGATACCTCTCCAAAAGCACCCCGCCCCCACCCTCTTTCCACCCTCTTTTCGCATACTTTGCGACCATGATAAAGGGTATGTATAAAGGAGGTAAGGAGTACATAAGGAGTTGGTCCCACCAATTCCTTATCAACTATATACTTATATATACTTACGATTTACGTTATATATACCAAAATCGGGGAGTTCGACAATTTTGCGACGCACTCAAAAACAGAACAGCAACAACCTATTTAACAGCATATTACAAAGACACAACAGCCAAAATCGGACGTATTTTAAGCCGTTGGTGATAATTAGCCTTTCAGGGGACTTCCGTTAATTGTAAAGGGTTATTGATGGTGCGTGCAAAATGGCATACGGGGTCCGAACTTCGTGGCAAAGAGTAATAAAATAACTTAAAAGTGAATTTTTATTTTGACAGTCCAAAAAAAGTTCGTACCTTTGCGTTTGGAAACAACAACGAAAACGACACAAAAACATGAACAGAGAGGCAACATTAAAAACGCTGCAACAAAGTGACAATGTGAGCTTTTACTCTATTTGTTTCAATGAAGGAGACGAATCAGAGTACGAGAAATTCATCAACAAATTCAAGGATGAAGCCCACTTGAACAAAGATTTCCAAACGATAATTTACGCTATCTCAAAGATTGTCGCGGTAGGGGCTTTCGAGCGCTTCTTCAGGGTGGAGGGAAAGATGAACGACCATGTGGCGGCTCTTTCTATCGACTCCCACAAACTGAGACTGTACTGCCTACGCATCTCCGACCAGATACTGATTGCCGGCAACGGAGGCGTGAAAGACACAAGAACGTACGAGGAAAGCCAGGAACTGAACGGATACGTCATGGACTTGCAGAAGTTCGACAAGCTCTTGCTGCAGGCACAAAAAGAAGGTTCGATAGAGATTGAGCGCAACGTAATCACTGGCATAGAAGGTAAAGTTTTCCAATTATGAGTAAACAGGCTGATATCAAAACATTCTCGCCCGTCGTACAGGCGGCACTTGACGCCATACCCGACGACTTCAAGGCGGCGTTTGACATGAATTTCGACATCTCAGAGCGCATACACGCAATACTTGCCGCAAAGGGCATGACGCAGAAGCAACTCGCGAACACTTTGAACAAAAGGGAGTCGGAGGTGTCGAAGTGGCTGACGGGGCGGCACAACTTCACCATCGCCACTGTAGCAAAGATTTCGCAAGCACTCGGTGAAGATATAATACGTGTCACCGCATAAGGGCACACAGGGGTGCGGATGGGGTGTTAGATATTTTTAACAGTCTTAATATAAAAAAGTTCTGGTATGTGAAGAAAAAGTCGTATCTTTGCAGAAGTAATTATTATAGGCTAAGTATAACAAAAAAATTAAACAATTATATGAAAAGCAAGTACATAACACCGGAGATAACGGTTGTAGAATTCAAAGTAGAAGCCGGATTTGCCGCTTCGGGTGATGCACCTCAAGGCTCACTTGGACTGAGAGGAGGGAACTTCGTTGAAAGCCAAAACAGCGGCGACGGAGGATATGAAGCCACTTCTTTTGGTGGTTCTCAAACTTATGACGATTTATTCTAAAAAAAAATTCCCAAACCTACAATAACAGAAAAGGACATGAAAACACGCATAATAATTTTGATGACAGTGGCAGTTTTTGCCATGGGTTTGACCTCATGCGAGAAGTCTGAGACAAAAACCCTGAAGATTACCGCAAAAGCATTGCGCTCGGCAGACAAAGCCTCAATAAGCGGTAGTGCGATAATGTGGGAAGACGGTGATATAATTAACATCAACGGTACTGGCCAAGAAGTGCGTATTGATGGAAATGGCTTTAGCGTAAGCGCTGGCGATGCCATTGCCGACAGCCACTACTTCGCCGCATTTCCTTATAATGGTATTACTTTTAATTCAAATGGCACCAGTTCCAATTTCAGATGTAACTTGACTAATCTTCCTTATAGCGTAGGGGAACCAATTATCCCAATGTTTGCACACACAAGCAGTGGCACCTTAGAATTCAGCACACCATACGCAGTAATAGCTCTGTCCATAAACGATGGAGGAACCTTCTATAATCACGAAATAGGATCCATAGTGGTGACGGGAACTAATTGTGGACAAGAGAGAGATATATCTTTTGCAGAGAACAATCTTAGCATGACTCCTTACGGTAGTGAAAGTGATAATTATAATTACAATATACATCTACCAGATGGACCTTGCACAATTTATATACCAATTCCACCTTGTACTGGCGTACTTCATATTGGAGATGATTTCGAGGCCAACCGTGAAGTAACATTTATTGCCAACACGATTTATAATATTGCACTAAACGATTAGCACTCACAGTGCATCTCCTCAAATCTAAACATTCAACACATTCACATTCATAAACCATGAAAAAGGCATTCATTATATTACTTTGTGTTGCAGCAATGCCGTTGAACATGCTCAATGCCGTAAATTCTATAAACATAGGGCAACTGACTTTTACCCTCAACAACGACTATACGGCATCAGTGAAAGCTAGCACAGAAATTACTCTTACGGGAATAGTGGACATTCCTGCTGTAGTTTATTTTAACGACGAGGAATACATTGTTACTGAGATAGCCAACAACGCCTTTGCCAACCAACAAAGCATCACAAAGGTAAACATGCCTAGCACTGTGACAAAGATTGGCAATAACGCATTCCGCGACTGCATAGCTTTAACAGAAATCCCATCTTTGAATTATGTTACAGAGATTGGAAACAATGCGTTTACATGCGATTCTGCAATAACGGGCACACTGACAATCCCTGCAAACATAACAAAAATTGGCAACAGAGCCTTTTCTAAACTTAACGGCATCACAGAAGTGGTTTACAATGCGATTACTGTTTCAGACGCTTCTATCGGACAGTTTTTTGAGTACTCCAGAAGACTACAAACTCTCGTTATTGGCCAGAATGTACAATATATTCCTAAGCAGGCTTTCAGATACGACACAAGCTTAAGCCAAGTTGTATATATGGCCACTAACGCCACAACGGGAACTGGCATTTTTCTAGATTGCGCAAAAATAGGAATTGTTACTATAACGGCAAATGTCACATCAATCCCTGATAACCTATTCAATTACCGCCCGATTGACAGCCTCTCTATACGTCCCACAACACCACCTGCTGTTGGTGCAAATTCATTTACCATTGGCAACAACAACGCAATGGCAGCCAACAGTACAGCGATGACAGCATACAATGATGACCCTATATGGCATACATTCTTCTTAAGTATTGAGCCTGGACCCGCCACCATCAATTACAGCGTGACGGTGAACAGCGAGAACATCACTATGGGCAGCGCGACAGCGTCGGCCACCGTAGCCGAAGGCGGCACCCACTCCATATCGGCGACGGCCAACAGCCACTATCACTTCACCCAATGGGCTGACGGCAACACCGACAACCCCCGCACGGTGACGGTATACAGCGACATGACCTACACCGCCTGCTTTGCCAGCGACACGATGGCAAACATCATCGACACGGCATGCGGCACATTCACATGGCATGAAACAATATACATCGTCAGCGGCACTTACTACTGGAGCGTTGCCGCCCAGAGCTACAGCGGCGACAGCGTGCAGGTGCTCAACCTGGTTGTGCGCGATAGGGCTTACGACACCATACAGGAGGCTTTCCGTACCAACCCCTACTCGTGGCGCGGTCAGACGGCTACGAGCCTGGGCTACGTGCTTAACGACACAGTGGTTGGAGCCGGTACGGGCAGCATCTGCGACAGCGTGTACACCCTTGAGCTGGTGGCATGCGACACCGCCTACGGCGACACCACGCATGACGCCTACCGCAACAGCGCATACTCATGGCGCGGCAAGACGGCCACGGGTATCGGTTTCGTATATGACACGGTGGCCGTGCCGAGCGGCCTTATTTGCGACAGCATATATGCCTTGGAGCTTGTGACCTGCGACACGGTGTATGACACCACGGAGGCCACGATACCCTCGTCGGGCGGCTCGTACGACTGGTTTGGCCACTCTTACACGGTGGTCGGCATCTACGACACCGCCGTTGTGGTGGCTACGGGCACGATATGCGACAGCTTATTCACCCTGGTGCTCAGCGAAGCGCCTTATCATACGATAGCCGCCGTGTCGGCCAACCCGACGATGGGCAACGCCACGGTGGTGGGCAGCACCAGTGTGGCAACAGGCAGCACGGGCACCGTGCAGGCCACGCCGAACGAGGGCTACCGCTTCGACCGCTGGAGCAACGGCTCGACGAGCAACCCCTTGACCATCACCGTGACACAGGACACCACGATGACGGCTTACTTCGTGGCCGGCAACGTGACGCTGACGGTGAGGAACGCCAACGTGGGCCGCGGCATAGCCACGGGCTCGGGCACCTACGCCTACGGCAGCCGCCGCAACATAGCGGCAGCACCTAACGGCGGCTACAGGTTCAGCCACTGGAACGACGGCGACACAAACGCCCACCGCATCATAACCCTTAGAAGAGACACCACCTTCACGGCCTACTTCGACGTGGCACAGTACCACGTGGACGTGATGACGAGCAACTACGCGCAGGGCGCAGTGAGCGGCAGCGGCGACTACGACTATATGAGCTACGCCACCATCAGCGCCACGCCGCGCAACGGCTACGAGTTCCAGCGCTGGAGCGACGGCAACACCAGCAACCCGCGTCAGATACAGGTGACGGGCAACATAAGCCTGACGGCTTACTTCACCATGGGTGCACAGCGTTACCACCTGACGGCTGTCAGCGCCGACCCGACGATGGGCAGCGTGAGCGGCAGCGGCACCTACGACGCCAACGCCACGGTGATGTTCAGCGCCACGGCCAACGAGGGCTACCAATTCGTTAGCTGGAACGACGGCGAGACCGTCAACCCGCGCAGCGTCACCCTGACGAGTGACACCACCTTCACGGCCACATTCGCCGCCTACGACGCTCCTGAGACTTACACTGTCACCGTGCTGAGCGACAACGAGAGCATGGGCAGAGTGAGCGGCAGCGGCGAGTACCATGAGGGCGACACCGTGATGGTGTACGCCTACCCTGCCCCGCACTACCACTTCGTGCGCTGGAGCAACGGCCAGATATACAACCCCGGAATGATCATCATCGGTGAGCCGTGGGGCGTGACGGGCGACGTGACACTGACGGCTTACTTTGCCCCCGACAGCGCCACCATCACCGTGCAGGCCAACAACGACGCCATGGGCACCGTGAGCGGCGGCGGCAAGTATGCCATAGGCACCCAGGTGACCATCAGCGCCACACCGAAGAGCGGCTACCGCTTCAGCCACTGGAGCATTGCCGACGGCACGAACCCCTACACCTTCACGGCGACGTATGACTTCACCTACACCGCCATCTTCGAGCGCAACACCGACGGCATCGACGAGGCCGAGGCGGGCACGCTGCGCGTGTGGAGCGAGGGGATGCAGATACATGTGGCCGGCAACAACGGCGAGACGGTGCGCATCTACGACGTGACGGGACGCACCGTGGCCGAGGGCCATGGCACGAACAACGTGTTCATCATGGGTCACCCGGGTCTGTACATGGTGCAGACGAGCGGCACGACCCGCAAGGTATTGGTGAAATAAGTTTTGCAGATATTTGGTAACGACAAGAGGCCGGCATTTGCCGGCCTCTTATTGTTTCTATGCGACGTGGAAATAGCTTAACGTTAATTCCCGTTAATTGGCCGTTAATTAATCGTTAATTATGATGCTTAACACTATGGTTGCCTAATGCCTCGTAGAGGCATGACAA